>CAZAOL010000106.1:0-5409 GCA_964486785.1 uncultured Oscillospiraceae bacterium | reverse complement strand
GACGTGGGCGGCAGCGGTATTGCCGTCCATGGTCTTGAATTTTCTAGCCAATTGAAATACCTCCTAATGTATTCAGGTTTTCGCGCACATATTATAGCACTAACAAACCTATTTGTAAAGCGTAAAAGCGATGACAAAATTGAAAAAACTGTTTTTTCCGACACAGGCAACAGTTGCTTTTTCAGGGGGAACTAGGCTATAATGTTTGCAAAATAAGCAGGAGGATAGATTATGGCTGTCGAAATCTATAAAAAAATATCGAAAACGGAAAGAGTTCGGGGCGTATTATTTGACATGGACGGCATTGTGCTGGATACGGAAAAGCTCTACGCAAGATTTTGGATGGAGGCAGCCAACGCCATGGGATATCCTATGACATGGGAGCAGGCCCTTGGAATGAGGAGTTTGAACCGCTCTGCCGGACAGGCGCGGCTGGAAGGCTATTTTGGCCCGGGAATCTCCATTGAGCAGGTCCGGGAAAAAAGGATCGAACTGATGGAACAATATATTGATGAAAACGGTGTAGAGCCAAAGCCGGGAATTTTTGAATTGCTGAATCATCTGGACAAGCGGGGACTGCCCAAAGCGATCACCACCTCGTCGCCCATAGAGCGGGTGCGAAAGTATTTGTCTCCTTTGGGGCTGCTGGACAGGTTTGACAGGATCTGCACCGGATATGAGGTGGCGAAGGGAAAGCCTGAGCCGGATATTTATCTTTATGGGGCGCAGGCACTGGGCTTGCGCCCGGAGGAATGTCTTGCGCTGGAGGATTCGCCTTCCGGCGTGATGTCCGCCTGCCGCGCCGGCTGTGCCACGGTGATCGTTCCGGATCTGGATCAGCCGACGGAGGAAATGAAGTCCATGCTTTATGCCTGTGCGGACAGCCTTTCCGATGTAATCGTGCTTGTCCGGTAATACTGAAAAAAGGATTGTATTTTTCCGCCAAATGCAGTATGATGGGGGAAAATGTGAAAGGAGGGCAATCTGATGATCTGCAGTGTGCATACCCTGGGCATCTCCGGTATACGTGGCAGCTCGGTGGTGGCGGAGTGCTATGTATCCAACGGTCTGCCCGGATTTGATATTGTCGGCTTGCCTGACGCGGCGGTGAAGGAGGCAAGAGAACGGGTGCGTGCTGCCGCCAAGAATTCCGGGCTGCATTTTCCCACCAGCCGGATCACGGTGAATCTTGCGCCTGCCAACCTGAAAAAGGCGGGCACGCACTATGATCTGCCGATTCTTTTAAGTATCATGTCTGCCTGCGGCGGAATCCGCCGTCCCAGCTCAAGCAGCGCGTTTTTGGGCGAGGTGAGTCTGGACGGGCAGATCCGTCCGATTACCGGTGTGCTGCCTATGGCGTTGGCGGCTAAGCGGGATGGGATACAGACATTGTTCGTTCCCGCGGAAAATGCGCCGGAGGCGACCTTGGCAAGAGGGCCGGCTATTATCCCGGTTCACACCGTCAGAGAATTGGCGGCGGCACTGAACGGGGAGCTGGTGCTGGAGGAAGAACCGCCATGGATGCCCGACCGCAGGCAAACCGTTGGGCTGGACTTTAAGGACGTGCTGGGACAGGAGCACGTGAAGCGCGCTCTTGAGGTGGCGGCCGCCGGAAGCCACAATGTGCTTTTGATTGGGCCTCCCGGCAGCGGAAAAAGTATGCTCAGCAAGCGGCTGCCCTCCATACTGCCGGATATGACATGGAGCGAGTCCTTGGAGGTCACGCAGATCTACTCGGTTTTGGGGATGCTGACCGCCAAAGAACCGCTCTTGATCCGCAGACCCTTCCGTTCGCCCCATCATACCATCTCCAATGCGGGACTGGTGGGCGGCGGCTCCAATCCCAAGCCCGGAGAGATCTCCATGGCACATAAGGGTGTGCTGTTTCTTGATGAGCTGCCGGAATTCCGCAAGGACACTTTGGATTTGATGCGTCAGCCCTTGGAGGACGGACAGGTAACCATCTCCCGGGTATCCGGGGCGGTGACCTATCCGGCGGAATTTATGATGGTCTGTGCCATGAACCCCTGTAAATGCGGCTGGTACGGCGATCCTTCCGGCCGCTGCGAATGTTCGGATCAGTCGGTCAGCAACTATCGCAACCGCATTTCAGGCCCGATGATGGACCGAATCGATATTGTGGTGGAAGTACCCTCTGTGCCCTTCGAGAATCTTCGCAACAGAGCGGAGGCGGAGCCTTCCGCGGCGATCAAGGAGCGGGTGGACGCGGCGAGAAAGCGTCAGAATCTGCGCTTCGACGAAGGCTCGGGGATGTGCAATTCCCGCATGGGGCCGGAGGAGCTTCGGCGATACTGCGCGCTGGACGAAAGCTGTGTGGTGCTTATGAAGCGTGCCTTTGATGCCCTTGGACTGACCGCCAGAAGCTATGACCGGATTTTGCGTGTTGCCCGTACCATCGCGGATTTAGAGGGCAGCGAATACATTCAGGCTCAGCATATTGCTGAGGCAATTCAATACCGGGCCGTGGGTCTGGGGAATATTTAGGAGAGAATATGAACGAGATCTTTTTGATGAAGCTGGGCGAAATCGTACTCAAGGGTGCGAACAAACGCCAGTTTGAAAATAAGCTGCGGCAGAATGTTCGCCGCAGGATGAAGCCCTTCGGGCAGTTCGATGTGTATATCATGCAGTCCACGGTGTATGTACAGCCTATGGACGAAGAAGCGGATCTGGAAGGGGCGTGGGAAGCGTGCCACTCTATTTTTGGTGTGGTCAGCCTTTGCCGCTGCCGTCCCTGCGAGAAGAATCTGGATGCCATCTATGAGGCGGTGGAAGCCTATTTGGGAGATGATTTGGACTGTGCCCGCTCCTTCAAGGTGGAGTCCAAGCGGTCGGACAAGTCCTTCCCCCTGACCAGTATCGCCATTTCTCAGGAGATCGGCGGACGGCTGGCAGAGTCCCATCCCACGGTGGAGGTGGATGTCCACCACCCGGAGTATACGGTGTATGTAGAGGTTCGGGATCTGGCGGCTTACGTACACGGGCCGGCTGAGCCGGGAGCGGGCGGACTGCCCACCGGCGTGGGCGGACGGGCAATGTGCCTGCTGTCCGGCGGCATCGACTCTCCCGTTGCGGCTTATATGATGGCAAAGCGGGGTGTGGAGATTGAGTGTGTCCACTTCTTCTCTTATCCGTACACCTCTCAGCTTGCCAAGGATAAGGTTTTGGAGCTGGCTCGGCTGGTCACCCGTTATGCGGGTCGGATGACGGTGAATGTAGTGTCCTTCACTGAAATACAGGAAGCCATTCGGGACAACTGTCCGGAGGAATTCTTCACGCTGATCATGCGGCGGTTTATGATGGAGATTTCTCAGAAAATCGCCAAGGAGGACGGCTGTGGCGCGCTGATTACCGGAGAAAATCTGGGTCAGGTGGCGTCTCAGACCATGGAGGCCATGGCGGTGACCGGCGCTGTGGTGGATATTCCCATCTTCATGCCGCTGGTAGGCATGGATAAGGAGGAAATCGTCACCATTGCCCGAAAGATCGGTACGCTGGATACCTCCATTTTGCCCTATGAGGACTGCTGCACCGTCTTTACGCCCAAGCATCCAAAAACCAAGCCCACGCTGGCGCAGGTGATCCATGCGGAACGGAAGCTTAACCGGGAGGCTTTGATCGCTCAGGCGTTGCAGAGTGTGGAAAAGATTACGGTGAAATATCATGATGACCCTTTGCTGTGATGTGCTGAAGGCACTGGAGGGGAAGACCCTCGCCACCGCCGAAAGCTGTACAGGGGGCGGAATCGGGGCGGCAATTACTGCCGTGCCCGGGGCGTCCAAGGTGTTTCAGGGCGGTATCATCAGCTATACCAACCGGGTGAAAAACGGCTGTCTTGGGGTGGATCAGGGACTGCTGGATAAATACGGCGCGGTGTCTGCCCCCGTTGCCGGAGCTATGGCCTCCGGCGCGCGCGGCCTGCTGCGGACGGATGTGGCGGTGTCGGTTACGGGACTGGCTGGCCCGGGGGGCGATGAGTTCGGAAATCCGGTGGGTACGGTGTGTATCGGCTATGCGGATAAGCATCAGACGCTGGCGAAGCAGTATTTCTTCCACGGCGACCGGGACGATATCCGCCAGCAGGCGGTTCGCGCCGCATTGGAGCTGGTGCTGGAGGTAAATGGGTGACTCGGCTCAGGGAAATCATAAAAAAGCATTGGGATACCTTGGTTTATCTGATTTTTGGTGTACTGACCACAGTCGTCAACTATATCGTGTATTTGCCATGCTACAATCTTTTGCATTGGCCCGCGGCGGTGAGCAATTGTGCGGCGTGGGTCGCGGCGGTGGCTTTTGCCTTCGTCACCAACAAACCCCTTGTTTTTCACAGCCATGATTGGTCTAAAAAAACCGTTATGCCGGAGCTTGCCAAATTCGTGACTTGCAGGCTGGCATCGGGGGCTATGGAAACGGTGGTTCTGCTGCTGACCGTGGACATTTTAGGTTGGAGCGGAAATCTTATGAAGCTGACGGTGAGCTTGCTGGTGGTGATCGTCAACTATATCGCCAGCAAGCTGCTGGTATTTAAATGATAGGGGTCTGTTGCAAAACATAGATTTTGCAACGCACCCTTTTTGTTTATGGAAAAATCCTGCTGTCATTGCCGCGCAGGCTTTGAGAAGTTTATAGGAAATTTATACAAATGATATTGACGGGGGCAGGAAATATTGGTATACTTTTTTCGTGAGAAAAAACACAAAGGAGTGTTACTATGGCAAAGAGTATTCAGGACATTCTGGCAATGATCAAAGAAAACGGCATCAAAATGATAGATTTCAAGATGGTGGACATCAACGGTCAATACCGCCATGTTACCATTCCTGCGGAGAACTTCTCCGAGGATACGATGACCAGCGGCATCGGCTTTGACGCGTCTAACTACGGTTATGCCGTGGTGGAAAAGAGCGATATGGTGTTTATTCCCGATCCGGACACCGCGGTTATCGACCCCTTCTGCGCCATTCCTACGCTGTCCATGACCGGCAATGCCATGATTATCGATACTCCACAAAACCGTCCGCTGCCCCAGTATCCCCGGAATATCGTCCGGGCGGCGGTGCAGCATATGAAAGACAGCGGTGTGGCGGATACTATGCTGATTCTGCCGGAGTTTGAGTTCTACCTGTTCGATCAGGTGGGCTGGGAGGTTTCCGGACGGGAGATCAGTGCCGGTGTGGATGCCCAGCAGTCCTATTGGAACAGCGCGGTGGAAGGCAAGGGCGTGGTGGTGCCCAAGCAAAAGAATTACCACATCGCAAAGCCCTTTGATACCTCCTACGAGTGCCGCAGCGAGATGTGTATGCTTATGAAGGAAATGGGCATCGACATCAACTACCATCATCCCGAGGTGGCGGCTTCCGGCCAGTTTGAGATCGAGCCCCAGCTTGG
>CAZAOL010000105.1:0-5587 GCA_964486785.1 uncultured Oscillospiraceae bacterium | reverse complement strand
GGACTCCTTCATTTCCCGTCTGGAAGCGGGGCTGGACGAGCCGGTGCGGGAGCGGGGCAACAACTTCTCCGCCGGACAGCGCCAGCTTCTGTCCTTCGCCCGGACGATCATCCACCGTCCTTCGGTGATGATTTTGGACGAAGCCACCGCCAATATCGACACAGAAACCGAGCTGCTGATCCAGGATTCTCTGGAGAAGATGAAAAACATCGGCACTATGCTGATCGTAGCCCACCGCCTTTCCACCATCCAGCACGCGGACAATATCATCCTCCTGTCCCACGGCAAGATTTGGGAGCAGGGCAATCATCAGGAGCTGCTGAAGCAAAAGGGCCGCTACTACCGGCTTTATACGCTGCAATATAATAAACAGCAGCTCACAAATCACTAAAACGCACAGGTATGCTATCTATCGTATGGGCGATTCACGAATCGCCCGCCAACGCAGCCAATCAATAGAACACCCCGGCAGACTCAAAATCTGTCGGGGTGTTTTGATTTGCAACGCAATTTCAAGGAAACAAGGGGCAAACTTATGCGGCTTGTGGGTTTCTATCGTATCGTGCTACGATAGGACACAACCCTTTTGTTTTTTAACCTTTTCTGTAAGCAGGCACAGCAGGCACAGCACGCCTATGCCGGTGAGCACACCGGCGGAATCAATGCCCACATCCACGATGCTGCAGTACCGCCCCGGTGAGAAAATCTGAATAACCTCGTCGATCCCCGCCACGGCGACACCGCAGGCCATGGCTGTCAAGCCCCACAGCCGTTTTTTCAGCATCCCCAGCAGCCAGCCAACGCAGCAGCCCAGCGCGGCGAATTCCGAAAAATGCGCCAGCTTCCGCACCAGATGTTTCCCCTCCGGCGTATCCAGCCGCAGGAACGGAAACAGCTTCTGCAAAAGCTGTCCTACCCAGCCGCTAAGCTGCCCGGAGGTCTCCCCCGGCATGGCGGAATTTCCCCAAATGAACGCCAGCAGGCACACCGTCAGCGCAATCGCCAAAAGCAGCCTCAGCTTCGTGCGCTTCAGGGTAAGCTTTCCCGTATCAGCCATGTTCACGCTCCTTAATCATACAGCGACGGCTCGTGCTCCAAGAACCACTGATACCGGCTTTCGGCCTGTGCCTGATCCTCCGCCAGCACCACCACATAATACTTCGCCTCAACGCTGTCGTAGATAATCACCGCCAGAAAATCAGGATCCTCGGGATACACACAGTAGGTATAGGAATAGTCGCACATATGCTTAACAGGGTATTCCCGTTCTCCGTTTTCCGTAGTCTCCATGTGGGTACACATAGGCAGATACTCGATGTAATAAAAGCCTTCTCCGGCATCGATGACTACAGGATCTCCGCTGATGGTGCCACCTTCGGTGATGGGGAAGCCCTGTACCGAAAGTGTTCCTTCAAAGATCTCCGTTCCTGCGGTATAGCCGTCCACGTTTACCTGAGTCACATTCAGAAATTCCTTCGTCTTATCGTCGAACGCATAAGCAGTACCACTGACATCCACATACAGCTCGCCGCCAAACACCCGGATACCCGGACTCTGCAGCACCAGCTTGCCGCCCAGCAGCACCCCCAGCGCGATTACCAGCACCGCAAACATTGCGATCCACAGCCATTTTGTTTTCATAAATATCCACCTTCCGCCTGTCACCGCTCAATATGCAGGCGTTATGTTATTTTGATGGCATTATATCACACTCCGCGGCGAAATGGAACTGTCTTTTCCGTATTTCCTTAACGGACAATCGATAATTTTGTATAATATTGGCAATTTGTTGGAAACATGCCGGATTTTCCCCGTTTTTTTCGGCGCAATTCCCTTTTGATATATATTGTTTTTTCCTTTTTTAAATGCTATAATGTTTGCGAAAGTACCCTATGCGTGTGCATAGGGCAGATAATTTTCAAGCGAGGTATAGAAATGATTGCATACGGAGATAGCATCAAGATTTTCTGCGGCAGTGCCAACCCCGAGTTTGCTCAAACCATTTGCGACAGGCTGGGACTGTCCATGGGCAAGAGCGATGTCCGCTCCTTCGCCGACGGCGAAGCCTCTGTCACCCTGGAGGAAACCGTCCGGGGCGTGGACGTATTCCTGATTCAGTCCACCTGCAAGCCCGTCAACGACAATCTGATGGAGCTGCTGGTTATGATTGACGCCTGCCGCCGTGCCTCTGCCGGACGAATCACCGTGGTGATTCCCTACTTCGGCTATGCCCGCCAGGACCGCAAGGCCAAGAGCCGCGACCCCATCTCCGCAAAGCTGGTCGCCAATATGCTCACCGTAGCCGGCGCAGACCGGATTCTGACCATGGATCTGCACGCCAGCCAGATTCAGGGCTTCTTCGATATTCCTCTGGATCACCTGCTGGGTGCTCCCACCTTCGTGGAGTATTATCTGAATAAATTCCCCGAAACCTCCTGCAACCACGACAATTTCGTGGTGGTTTCTCCCGACGTCGGCTCTGTTGCCCGTGCCCGTAACTTCGCCCAAAAGGTTCACATGAATCTGGCTATCGTGGATAAGCGTCGCCAGAGAGCCAATGAGTGCGAGGTCATGAACGTGATTGGTGATGTCCGGGGCAAGACCTGCATCCTCTATGATGACATGGTGGATACCGCCGGCTCCTTGTGTAACGCCGCCAAGGCATTGGTAGAGGTAGGCGGTGCCAAGGAGGTCTACGCCTGTGCTACCCACGGCGTGCTTTCCGGAGCTGCCTATGAGCGTTTGGAAAACAGCGTGATCAAGGAGATGCTGTTCCTGAACACCATCCCGCAGGTTGGCAATACCCCCAGCGGAAAGATCAAGTTTTTGGATGTCGCCCCCGTGTTTGCCCGCGCCATCGAGCATATCCACGGCGGTACTTCCATTGCCGAGCTGTTCTAAGCCGTGTTTGGGAAAGCATCCGAAAGCTGGCTGATCGTAGGGCTGGGCAACCCCGGCAAGGAGTATGCCCACACCCGGCACAACGCCGGCTTCCGTGCCATTGATCTGCTTGCTGACAAGCTGGGCTGCAAAATTGACCGCTTGAAATTTCAGGGACTGTACGGTAAAACCGTATATGGCGGCAAAAAGCTGTATTTGCTGAAGCCGCACACCTATATGAATCTGTCCGGCCGCTCTGTGCTGCAGCTTTCCTCCTATTTCAGCATCCCGCCCCAGCGGATCATCGTCCTGTTTGATGACATCTCTCTGCCCCCGGGCCGCCTGCGGATTCGCTCCGACGGCTCTGCCGGCGGACACAACGGCATCAAATCCATTATCGCCGAGCTGGGAAGTCAGGACTTTCCCCGGGTGAAGATCGGTGTGGGCGGCAAAGCAAGTCCTGAGCAGGATTTGGCAGACCATGTACTCTCCGGCTTTACCGCCGCTGAAAATAAGGATTTGGAGTCCGCGCTGGAGCGGGCAGCCCAAGCCGCCATCGTAATTATGGAAAAAGGCGTGCCGGAAGCGGCCAACCGCTTCAACGGCAGCAAGCCGTAAAATATGTCTAAACACCACGGAAAGGGGGGTATTTTCCCCCTTTCCGCGTTGTTGCGTGGAGCAAACGCTCCTTTTGTGAGGTAAATCTATGGAACAACTGTTAAACGCCCTGTCTGCGCTGCCGGAGTACACCGTGCTGACGGAGGCTGTCCGTAAGGGACAGTCCGCCGCGGTCACCGGTATCGGTCAAATCAACCGCAGCCATATCATCGCCGGATTGTACCAACAGCTCCAGCGGCCCACGGTGGTGCTGTGTCAGGACGATATGGCAGCCCGGCGGTTACAGGAGGAGCTGAAATCCTTTTTAGGACAGACACCCCCCGCACTTCCCAGCCGGGAGCTTACCCTCCATGACACCGCTGTGGTATCCCGGGCATGGGAGCAGAAGCGGCTGCGCCAGCTCTATGATCTTTCAACCGGCACGACCACCTTGCAGATCATGGGCTGGGATGCCCTGAGCCAGCGCACCATTCCCACGGACACGCTGCGCCGCGCTGCCTTTACCCTACAAACCGGCGGCGAATATCCCTTGGAGGAGCTGCTGCAAAGGCTGGTTTTTGCAGGCTACACCCGATGCGCCATGGTCGAAGGCCCGGGGCAGTTTGCTCTGCGGGGCGGCATTTTGGATGTGTTCTCCCCCGCTGCCGACCAGCCCTTCCGGGCAGAATTTTTTGGCGACGAGCTGGATACCATGGGGCTTTTCGACCCTGCCACCCAGCGACGTACAGAAAACATCGAAAGCGTTACCATCCTTCCCGTAGGCGAAACTCAGCCCCGCCTGCACCCCGGCGGCATCGACGGGCTTTGTGGGGATTTGACCTCCCTGATAGCCCGCCAAAAGCGGCGAAAGCACCCCAACGAGGCTCTGATTCAAACACTGGAAAAGGATCTGGAAAAATATCAAAATCAGGCTTACAATCCGGTATCCGACCGGTATATGTCCCTGATTTATCCGGAATTTGCCACTGCCCTCTCCCACGTGCCGGAGGATGCGCTCATTGTCATTTGCGACCAAGGCAACCTGCGCCGCCGTGCCCACAGCCGCACGGAGGAGCTTGGAATGGTCTTAGATCCCCTGCTGCAAGGCGGCACGGTGGCCGGCGAGCTGTGCGACTACGCCTGCCAGTGGGAAGATTTCTGCGCCCAGCTCACCGGACGCACAGTGGTCTATATGGACGCCTTCAGCGGCAGCTCCTATCCGGAGGAGAACCGCCCCAAGCATCTGCTGCCCATCGCCGCTAAACAGCTCCCCAGCTACGGCGGAAACATGGATACTGCCGCGGCAGATCTTAAACACTATCAAAGACTGGATTTCTCCTGTTTGGTGCTGTGCGGAAGCCGCCGCAGGGCGGAGCTGCTGCAGGAGCTGCTGAACGCGAAAAACCTGTCTTCTTTTCTGTGTATTCCTCTGAATGTCATGCCCAAACCCGGTCAGATCCTGCTGACCGAGGGAACTGTGCCCTATGGCATGGAATATCCCGACGCAAAGCTGGCCATTCTCACCGAGGGACAGCTTATTGCCAAGCGGGAACAGCCCGCAAGAAAGGCAAAAAAGTCCGCTACCAACCGGCAAAAGCTCAGCTCCTTCACTGACCTCTCCCCCGGCGATATGGTGGTTCACGAGAACTACGGCATCGGACGTTTTGTTGCCATGGAGCGGATTCGTGTAGACGGCGCGATCAAGGACTATATCAAAATCGCCTATCAGGGCAGCGATACTCTGTTTGTCCCCGCCACTCAGCTTGACATGGTGGGCAAATATATCGGCGGTGGCGAGGACGGAAATGTAAAGCTTAACCGCATTGGCTCGGACGCTTGGCAAAAGACAAAGTCCAAGGCCAGAAAAGCCGCCAAGGACATGGCCGCCGAGCTGATCAAGCTATACGCCGCCCGTAAGCGGCAGGAGGGCTTTGCCTTTGCCGCGGATTCCCCGTGGCAAAAGGAATTCGAGGACAATTTCCCCTACCCCGAAACCGATGATCAGCTTCGCTGTATCGCGGAGATCAAGGGAGATATGGAGGCCCCCGTGCCCATGGATCGGCTGCTCTGCGGCGACGTGGGCTTTGGAAAGACCGAGGTTGCCCTTCGG
>CAZAOL010000104.1:0-5590 GCA_964486785.1 uncultured Oscillospiraceae bacterium | reverse complement strand
GCACCACGGAATAGGGCTTGCGGCGAATCTTCTCCGTTAGCTGTCCGGCCTCGTCATAGCCCACATAGCCGGGAGGAGAGCCAATGAGCTTGGATACGGTGTGCTTCTCCATGTATTCGGACATATCCAGCCGAATCAGGGCATCCACACTGTCGAACAGGTCATCCGCAAGCTGCTTCACCAGCTCCGTTTTACCAACGCCGGTGGGGCCGACGAAAATGAAGGACACCGGGCGTTTCTTGGGGCTGATGCCCACACGGCTGCGGCGAATGGCACGGGCCACCGCGTCCACCGCTTCGTCCTGCCCTACAATGTGGGTTTTCAGCCGCTGGGCAAGACCCTTAATCTGCTCATACTCCTGCGCCTTGATTTTGGACGCGGGAATCTTTGTCCACAGCTCAATAATGCGGGCCAGATTTTCCATGGTCACCTGCGGGGGCGGAAGCTGCTCCAGCCGCTCGATCTCCGCGGCGATCCGCAGCAGCTTGCTGCGAATGGTTGCCAGCCGCTCAAAATGCTCATTCTCGGTATCATCGGTGAGCATTTTCAGCTCCAGCTCGTAATCATCCCGCTCCTTTTTCAACTCCGCAAGCTGGGAGATCTCCTTACATTGCAGGTTCACATCCGAGCACGCTTCGTCCAGTAGGTCGATCGCCTTGTCCGGCAGGAAGCGGTCGGTAATGTAACGCTCCGACAGCACCACACATTGACGGGCGATCTCAGGAGAAATGGCAACGCCGTGGAAATCGGAGTATGCCTTCGCTACCCCCTGCATGATTTGGCAGGCCTCCTCAATGGTGGGCTCAGCCACGGACACCGGCTGGAAACGGCGTTCCAGCGCCGCGTCCTTCTCGATGTATTTACGGTACTCATTAAAGGTGGTGGCACCGATCACCTGGATCTCTCCACGGGACAGTGCCGGCTTGAGGATGTTGGCGGCGTTCATAGAGCCCTCCGCGTCTCCCGCGCCCACCAGATTGTGAACCTCATCGATCACAAGAATGATATTGCCACATTCCTTGACCTCCGCAATCAGGCTCTTCATGCGGCTTTCAAACTGGCCGCGGAACTGTGTACCTGCCACCAACGCGGTCAGATCCAGCAAAAAGACTTCCTTGTCCCGCAGCTTAAACGGCACATTCCCCGCGGCGATCCGCTGGGCCAAGCCCTCCGCAATGGCGGTCTTACCCACACCCGGCTCACCGATCAGGCAGGGATTGTTCTTTTGCCGGCGGTTCAGGATCTGGATCACCCGCTCGGTTTCCACATCCCGTCCAATCACCTTATCCAGCTTGCCCGCTCTGGCTCTGCCGGTCAGATCCATGCAGTAGCTGTCCAAAAACTTGTGCTTTTTGGTCTTTTTCTTTTTCTCACCCTCCGGCTCTTTCTTGCCGGAACGCTCCGGCTGCTTTGCCGGAAGCTGGTCGCTGCTGCCGAAAAGCTGGTTCAGCAGCGGAAAGGTCGCGGTTTGGCTTTCCGCCTCATCCTCGTCCCCTTCCGGCTCCTCTCTTTGCCCGAACATGGAGCTCATCTCGTCGCTGAGCATATCCAGATCTTCTTCGGAAATCCCCATCTGCTTCACAGCCTGATCGATTTGGGGTATCCCCAGACTGCGGGCACATTTCAGGCAATAGCCCTCATTCATGGTAACGCCGTTTTCCATCTTGGTAATAAAGACTACGGCGACATTTTTCTTACATTTCGCGCACATTTTCGGTTGCACTTTCATCACTCCTTCACAGGAAACTTTCCTTTGCGCCTATTATATCACAGCTTCAGGCCAAAAGAAATAACAAATCATGAACATCACAAAACCGGAGTACATTCAAATTCTTCCACCCCATCGTCATACCACAGATGGGTCATGTACAGTCCGCCCGGCGGTACAGTAGGCCCGGCGGAGGTGCGGTTCCCGGACTCCAAAATCGGCACGATATCCTCCGGACGGAGCTTTCCCTCGGCGGCATATACCACCGTGCCCGCCATGGCACGTGCCATATTATACAGAAAACCGTCCGCGCATACCCGCAGATAGATCAAATCCCCCTTGCGCTCCACATCGTAGTAATACACGGTGCGAACGGTGGAGCGCACCTCTGTGCCCACGCTGCGTACCGCCGCAAAATCATGGGTGCCCACAAACTGACTGGCCGCCGCCTGCATGATCTTCTCATCCAAATGCTTAGGGTAAAACCATGCCCGCTCCACATAAAACGGATCGCGGATCCGGGAATTATAAATGATATAGGTGTATTCCTTCCGGGCGCAGGAGCCAATGGCATTGAAGTCCTCATGGACATCGAAGGCTTTCGTCACCACGATATCCGCCGGAAGATGGGTATTCAGCGCGTAGGGCAGACGATCCGTGGGGATGGTGGACCGGGTGCGGAAATTCGCCACATAGCACTTGGCGTGTACGCCCGCGTCGGTACGTCCGCAGCCGGTCATATGCACCGGGTGTCCTACCACCATCGCCGCCGCCTTCTCCATGGTTTCCTGAACCGTGGGAAGGTCCTTTTGCATCTGCCAGCCGTGATAGGCTGTTCCCAAATAGGTCAAAAACAAGCAGATATTCCGCATGATATCCTCACAGTCCGAATTTTGCCAGCACAAGCTGCCCGATCAGCAGCACCGCGCCAACGGCAAAGCTCTCAAAATCCCAACGGGTGTAGCGCAGCAGCTTCAGCTTGGTGCGGCCTTCCCCTCCGTGATAGCACCGGCACTCCATGGCCGTCGCCAGCTCATCGGCACGCCGAATCGCGCCGGCAAACAGCGGAATCAGAATGGGCAGCAGTGCCTTCGCCCTTTGGATCAGGCTGCCGGTTTCAAAATCCGCGCCCCTCGCCTTCTGTGCCGACATGATTTTATCCGTTTCCTCAATGAGGGTGGGAATAAAGCGCAGGGCAATACTCATCATCATTGCCAGCTCATGCACCGGAAAGCGCAGCTTCTTCAGAGGCGAAAGCAGCGACTCCAAGCCATCCGTCAAGGCAATGGGAGAGGTGGTATAGGTCAACAGGAATGTTCCGGTAACCAGCATCAGGATTCGCCCTGCCATAAAAATCGCCCGGACGACGCCCTCCTTGGTGATCTTCAAGATCCAAACCTGAAGCCACACCGTTTCGCCGCGGGTCATGAACACATTCAGCAGCGCGGTGAAGATCAAAATCACCACCATAGGCTTCATGCCCCGGACAACGCTTTTGGGCGGAATGTGGGATATCCCGATGCAGGTAAGCAAAAACGCCAGCATCACGCCGTAGCCGATCCAGCTTTTCGCCACGAACAGGGCTACGATATACACCACCAGCATGATCAGCTTGGTGCGGGGATCTAGCCGGTGGATAAAGGAATTTCCCGGAAAAAACTGACCCAGTGTAATGTCCTTAAGCATGACCGTTCCCCCTTTTCAGGGCAGTCAGCGCCGCCACCGCCTGCGCTTCGGAATACACAGGCTCTACCGGCACGCCCAGCTCCTTTAGCCGCAGGAACACACGGGTGACCTGAGGAATGTCCAAGCCCATGTCCAGCAGCTCCTGCGCCCGGCAGAATACCTCCTGAGGGGTATCGAACATAGCCAGCCGGGATTCATTCATCACCAAGATCCGGTCTGCCATCCGTGCCACATCATTCATGGCATGGCTGACCATCATCACCGTGGCGTTTTTCGCCCGGCGGTAGGCTTGGATGTTCTCCAAGATCTCCTCCCGCCCCTTGGGATCCAAGCCGGCGGTGGGTTCGTCCAGGATCAGAACCTCCGGCTCCATGGCGATCACTCCGGCAATGGCGACCCTGCGCTTCTGTCCGCCGGACAAATCAAAGGGCGATGTCTGGAGCTGCTTCTCCGTAAGCCCCACAAAGCCGGCAGCCTCCCGCACCCGGCGGTCGATCTCCTGCTCCTCCAGCCCCATGTTCTTCGGCCCGAAGGCAATGTCTTTATAAACGGTTTCCTCGAAAAGCTGATATTCCGGATACTGAAACACCAGCCCCACCCGAAAGCGGGCCTGACGCACCAGCTTCTTATCCGACCAAATATCCGCACCGTCCAGCAAAAGCTGCCCGGAGGTAGGCTTAAGCAATCCGTTCAGATGCTGGATCAGGGTGGATTTCCCCGATCCGGTGTGTCCGATGATTCCGATAAACTCCCCACGCCGCACCTGAAAGGACACCTTATCCAGCGCGGTATGCTGGAAGGGTGTCCCTGCACTGTAGACATGGGATAGCTCTTTCACTTCAATAACAGGTGTCAATGCGGTTTCCTCCAAGCGGGTCAGGCCATTACCTCAGCGTAAAGTGCCTGCGCGCATTCTTCGATATCTAAGCAGTCCAGCCGGGGTGTCAGCCCCGCCTGACGCAGAGCGTAGCAAAGCTCCACCGTATCCGGCGCGGCAAGCCCGATGCCGTGCAGCAGCTCCACCTGAGAAAACACCTCCCGGGGGCTTCCGTCGGCAACGATGCTGCCCTTGTCCAGCACCACCACCCGCTGCGCCTGAGCAGCCTCGTCCATATGGTGGGTAATGAGCACCACGGTGATGCCCTTTTCCCGATTCAGGGAGAGGACAGTATCCATGACCTCCCGGCGACCCTTAGGGTCGAGCATAGCCGTCGGCTCGTCCAAAACGATGCACTTGGGGTCCATTGCGAGGATCCCGGCAATGGCAATCCGCTGCTTCTGTCCGCCGGACAGCAAATGGGGAGCGTGCTGGCGGAATTCATACATTCCCACCTGCTTCAGCGACTGATCCACTCTCCTGCGAATCTCCGGACTGGCGATTCCCAGATTCTCCGGCCCAAAGGCCACATCCTCCTCCACCACATTGGCGACGATCTGATCGTCCGGGTTTTGGAACACCATGCCCACATTCCGGCGGATCCGCAAAAGCTGCTCATCCTTGGAGGTATCCATACCGTAAACATATACCTTGCCGCCGCAGGGCAGCAAAATGGAATTAAATTGCTTGGCTAAGGTGGACTTACCGCAGCCGTTGCCGCCCAAGACGGCAACAAAGCTGCCATCGTCCACAGTCATGCTCAGATCTGTAAATACGGCGACACCGGGCGTGTCCTCCACGCCCGGGTACGTGTAATTCAAATGCTCCACTTTGATTGCTTCACTCACAAAAAATCTCCTATCAGGGTGTCCAGCGGCCTGTCGATCCGCAGGGCAGCATCAGTCCGGTGGACTTCACCGGCAGCCCCAGCTCTCCCACCGCAGTCTTTCCCCCATGTACACCGCCAAATACCACATCCGAAGCATAGCCCACCGCAGAGGGCGCAAGCCCGGTGGTATAGGAATTGATGATCACAAACAGCGGATTATCAGTCAGCAGCTTTGCCGTTTCCAGCAGGAACGGATAGAAGCTGGTTTCCATCTTCCAAATTTCACCGCTGGGGCCTCTGCCGTAGCTGGGCGGATCCATAATGATGCCGTCATACCGCCGTCCCCGGCGAATTTCCCGCTGGATGAATTTCCCGCAGTCGTCCACGATCCAATGGATCGGGCGGTCAGAAAGCCCGGATGCCTGGGCGTTTTCCTTCGCCCATGCCACCATGCCCTTGGAGGCATCCACATGGTACACCTCCGCGCCGC
>CAZAOL010000103.1:0-5666 GCA_964486785.1 uncultured Oscillospiraceae bacterium | reverse complement strand
TCAAGGGGAAAACAGAATTTTTTCACACAACGATCAAATTCTTTGGGCTTTTGGTTAAAATCTCACAGCCATCGGCGGTGAAAACCACCACATCTTCGATACGAACGCCGAATTTTCCCGGCAAATAGATGCCCGGCTCGGCAGAAGAAACCATATTCACCTGCATTTCGGTATTGCCGCCAGGACTGCAGGAGGGCATTTCATGCACCTCCATGCCCAGACAATGCCCGTAACCATGACCAAAATACTGACCGTACCCCGCGTCCTGTATCACCTGACGGGCGGCGGCATCGATCTGCTTGCCGGTCACTCCGGCACGGGTAGCAGCAATGCCCGCGAGCTGCGCCTGCAGCACGGTATTATAGACCTTACGCATTTCCTCGGTGGCGTAGCCCAAGGCCACGGTGCGGGTCATATCGGAGCAGTAGCCCTGATACAGCACGCCGAAATCCATGGTAATGAAGTCCCCTTCCCGCAGACGGCGGTCGCCGGGAACACCGTGGGGCAGGCTGGAATTGGGGCCGGACACAACAATGGGGTCAAAGGACAGCCCTTCGCCGCCGTTTTTCAGCAGGCAATAAATCAGCTCTGCCGCCAGCTCCTTTTCCGTCATGCCTACGTGGATCCTGTGCAGCACCTCAGTAAAGGCCGCGTCGGTGATCTGCTGGGCCTTACGCATCCGCTGAAGCTCATATTCCTCCTTCACCTGACGGAAGCCGGAAATCCGGTCATTCATAGGAATCAGCTTGGCATTGAGTTTTTTCTCAAAGTCCATAAATTCCGCCACCGTCATGTATTCCTCTTCGTATCCGAGGACGGTCACACCGAAGTCCGCAATGGCCTCATTGAGCAGCTTGGTATAGGGATTTTCCCGGGTGGTTTCCAGCACCTCAAAGCCCACGATTCCCTTTTGGGCGGACTCGATATAGCGGCTGTCGGTAAAGTAGCGGCAGCCCTTTTGTGTCACGATCGCCACACCCTCGGCGATATCAAATTCCGCGCCGTAATGCCGGCTGAACCTTGAGGTCAGCAGCAGGCCGTCCACCTCGCCGGAAAGCAAGGAAAGGTATTTGTCAATATTCCTCATTTGTTTATCCTCCTGTTTTTAGCCAGCAGACGGAAGGGCATTTCCGCGATATTCCGCAGCTTCAGCCAGATATTATGATTATCAATCGCCTTTACCAGCACACTGCACACACCGCAGCGATTGGCTCCCAGCGTGTCTGTAAAGATTTGGTCGCCCACCAGCATACATTTCTCCGGCGGACAGTCAAACCGCGCCATACAAGCACGGATTCCCTTCCGGAAGGGCTTTGCGGCGTGGGTGATGCAATGCAGTCCATATTCCTCGCAGAACCGCTTCACCCGATCCTGCCTTGAATTGGACACCACACACACATAGATCCCGCAGTCCCGCACCCATGCCAGCCATGCCGCCATCAAAGGGGTGGGCTTGTCCGCGGTATAGGGCACGATGGTATTGTCAAAATCCAGCATCAAAAGCTGAACCCCACGCTTCAGAAAAAGCTCCGGGGGAATATCCGTCAACGCATCCGCCGTCATTTTGGGAAGCAGCGAAAAAGACATATCACAAAGCTCACTTTCATACATTATGGATATATCATAACACGGAGAGAGGGCTTTGTCCATGGAAATCCCGATTTTTCTTGCCATGACCGCGCAAGAGCTGCGTGCGTGTTCCTCCCCGCCGGCACACATAGCATGGATGGCCTGCCACTTTTCCCCCTACGCCGCCGGATTGACGGATTTTCCGGACACGCTCCCCCCTGAGTCCGTGCTGATACTGGACGACCGGATCCCCATTGCCGGTCATGACCCCGATTTGATCGCTGATCAGTTAAACGCAGCGGTGGAACGGCTTAAGTGCAGCGCGCTCCTGCTGGATCTGCAGCGGGAGAACGAACCGCAGGCGTTCTGTGTTGTTGCGGAAATCTGCCGCAAGCTCAATTGCCCTGTAGCAGTGTCCGAAGCTTACGCCAAGGGATTGAGCTGCGGCGTTTTTCTCGCTCCCCTGCCCCCGCACCTTCCACCCCGGCAGGTGCTTTCCCAATGGCAGGGGCGGGAGCTTTGGCTGGACGCTTCGTGCACCTCAGTGTGTCTTACTGTCACCGAAAACGGCTGTGAAAAGACTGTTCCTGCCACTCTTCCCACTCAGGTGGTGCACCGTGACGAAGATCTATGCTGTCACTATTCCATTTCGGTTCAGCCCGAGGAAATCTGCTTTACGGTTTTTCGCACCAAGGAGGATTTGAAGGACTTGATCCGGCAATCGGGAGTGACCCATGCGGTAGGACTGTATCAGGAGCTGGGCTCTTTCCCCACCACCTAAAATTCGCCTTTTTTCTCCATTAAGTTAACAGAATACAGTTACCATAATTGTGGATACCCATAAATATTCAATCAGTTATTCACACTTTCCACAGGTTTTTCCACAGGCAACGGCCTGTAAAAGTCCTCGTCGGATCCTGTCGAATTCACAAATTAGGGTGGTTTTCCTAACTTTTTCTGTTGAATAATATTGAATATTTTGCTTTACATAAAACGAACATACACATTTTCTATTCATCTTCATTTTTCGTCAAAAAGTTGGACAAAAATTACACAGACCGCGCTTTGGCGGTCTGTGTAATTTTTATTGAAAAAGCAGTGTTACCGCCATGTCAGATCCCGCAGGGAAGAAAACCGAATGTCATCCTGAGCGGAGTTGAAGGATCTTCGCGCTTGGCTTCTGCACAGCAGTTGGAAAATGCGTAGATCCTTCGACTGCGGGAATGACAGATTTTTTTCCGCCTACAGGCTCTCTCCCAAAATGGACTTGGTAGCGTAGGCGTTCAGGCTCATATCCGCCACATTGCCTGCCATGTACTCGTAGTAAGCCTGGGCACCAATCATCGCCGCGTTATCACCGCACAGCTTCAGCGGCGGCAAATATACCTCCGCTCCCATCCGCTGGGCTGCCGCCACCAGATCCGCACGAATTCGGGTATTGGCGGCAACGCCGCCGGCCACTGCCAGCTTCTTACGTCCGGTATCCTTCAACGCCAGCTCCACTCTGGGCACAAGCATATCCGAAACCGCCGCGGTAAAGCCGGCGCACAGGCTGTCTACATCCAGCTCCTCCCCCACCTGCTGAGCATGGTGTATCAGGTTCAGCGTAGCAGTCTTCAGCCCGGAAAAGCTCATATCATAGGGGTTCTCGCCGGGTCTGCTTCTGGGCAGCTCATACTTTCCCGCATCCCCCCGCTGGGCGGCCTTGTCAAGTGCCGCGCCGCCGGGATAGGGCATCCCCAGTACACGTCCCACCTTGTCAAAGCACTCCCCTGCCGCGTCATCCAGCGTTGTGCCCAAGATCTCCATATCCGTATAATCCTTCACGTCCACCAGCATGGTGTGACCGCCGGATACCACCAGACACAAAAAAGGCGGCTTCAGCTCCGGATACGCCAAATAATTGGCGGCGATATGTCCCCGGATATGGTGCACGGGAATCAGGGGCTTGCCCATTGCCAGTGCCGCAGCCTTGGCAAAATTGACCCCCACCAGCACCGCACCGATCAGCCCCGGCGCATAGGTCACCGCGATGGCATCGATATCATCCCGGCTAAGCCCGGTCTGCGCCAAAGCCTGATCTGCCAAGGGATAAATGGCTTCCATGTGCATCCGGGACGCGATTTCAGGTACTACACCGCCGTAGATCCGGTGAAGCTCCACCTGAGAAGCAATACAGTCGGTCAAGACCGTCCGCCCGTCCCGAACGATTGCCACCGCGGTCTCATCACAGGAGGACTCTATTGCCATAATATTCATTCCAACTCAATCCCTTCAGGAAAAATCTGAATTTTCGTCATGGGTCAGCTCCCCATCGCCCCAAATGGGAATCACATCTCCCAAATATGTAGGCTTGGGCTGAAACACACAGTTGCCGAAATCCTTCACTCTTGCCAGCACCTCACGGACATCCCGCCCGAACTGTCCGGCATAGCCCCGCAAATCGGCACTCACTCCGTAGGCCTCCAGCCCCAATTGCTTCGCGATATATAATGCCCGGTACAGATGATACTCCTGAGTTACAATAATGATCTTCTTCGCTTCAAAAACATCCCTTGCCCGGTACATACTCTCATAGGTAGAGAATCCGGCGTGGTCCATGAATACATCGGAGGAGGGAACACCCTGATCCACAGCATACTGCTTCATGGCGTCCACCTCGTCATAATCCGTACGCCCGTGGTCGCCGCTCATAAGCAGCTTCTTTGCCGCTCCAAGCTGATACAGCTCCACGCCCACGCTCAGCCGGTCGCTGAGCATCGCGCTGGGAGAACCGTCCCCGTGAACCTTGCAGCCCAAAACCAAAATACAGTCCACCGCTTCCAGCTCCGCCGCCTGCTCCATGGAGATGATATTTTCCTGAGCGGTCAGCACCACCGCCAAATTCACCCCCAACGTCGCGACCGCGCACACCCACAGCAGGCTCAGCACGATACACACGATTCGAATGATCCATTTCTTTATCTTCATTGTCTGTCCCTCATAAGGATCTACGCAAGATGCGTGCATCCTCCTTTGGCGCGCGGTAGTAATTCCTCCGCACGCCGATCTCTAAAAAGCCCAGCCGGTCATATAACGCCCTTGCGCTTTCGTTAGACCCGCGAACCTCCAAGGTCAGGCAGCTACTTCCCCTTTGGCGCAAGCCCTCTATCAGAGCCGCTACCAAAGCCTGTGCCACCCCCTTGCGGCGATGGTCAGGATGGACGGCAATATTCATCATGTCGCTTTCATCCATCACCGTCTGGGATCCCACATAGCCGATCACCGCTCCGTCCTCCACGGCTACCAGCCACAAGGAAAGGGGGTTCGTCAATTCTCCCGCCACGCTGTTTTCACTCCACGGCTGGGAAAAACACAGCTTTTCCAGCTCCGCCACCTGTGACACGTGGTCGGCACACATGATCTCGATCCTCATTTCGCGTCGAACCAGCTCTTTCCCCACTTGGCCTCCGCGGTCAAGGGCACGTTAAGGGCGGCGACCTGCTCCATTTCCCGGCTGACAAGCTGCGCCACCTCAGGCGCGATCTTCTCCGGACATTCCACGATCAGCTCGTCATGCACCTGAAGCAAAAGCGTGGCATCGGGATAGCTTTCCCGCAGAGCCTTGTCCACCCGAAGCATGGCCAGCTTGATCAGATCCGCCGCCGTTCCCTGAATGGGGGTATTCAGCGCGATCCGTTCTCCGCCGCTGCGGATATTGAAATTGCTGCTGGTAAGCTCCGGGATATACCGCCTGCGTCCGTACAGCGTTTCGGTGTAGCCCCGCTCCCGGGCCCGCGCCACCACGTCCTTCATATACCTCCGGACGCCCTGATAATTGGCAAGGTAGCTTTCAATATAATCCTTCGCCTCCCAACGGCTGACACCGATGTCCTCCGCCAGAGAAAACTCCGATATTCCGTAGACGATCCCGAAATTTACCGCCTTGGCATGGCGGCGCATCAGGGGTGTTACCTGCTCCGCCGGAACGGCAAACACCTGGGCGGCGGTCACGGTGTGGATGTCCATACCGCCGCGGAAGGCATCCTGCATCCCCTGATCGTCCGCAATATGGGCAAGCACCCGCAGCTCAATTTGGCTGTAGTCCGCATCCACCA
>CAZAOL010000102.1:0-5678 GCA_964486785.1 uncultured Oscillospiraceae bacterium | reverse complement strand
CGTTCAGCTTGGAAGCGCCGGCATCCTTCAGGATGACGTCGAACTCGGTCTTCTCTTCAACAGCCTCAGCAGCAGCACCGGCAACGGGGCCTGCAACAGCAGCAGCGGCGGCAGAAACGCCAAAAACTTCCTCCAGAGTATGAACCAGCTCGGACAGCTCCAGAACGGTCAGACCCTTGACTTCTTCAACGAGAGCAGTGATCTTTTCACTAGCCATGGTAATTTCCTCCTAAAATAAATAGATAATTTTGTGTTAGTTTACGAATGGATTAGGCTTCCGCCTCTGCAGCGGGAGCGCCGCCTTCCTTCTGCACCCGGATCTGATCCAGGACGAAGGCCAGGCTGGAAATGGGAGCCAGGAAGGTACCCAGGACGGATGCCACCAGAGCGTTCTTGCTGGGCAGCTCGCCGAAGCTGTTCAGCTCAGCGGCGGAAAGGACGGAGCCTTCCACAATGCCACCCTTGATGGTCAGAGTCTTGAGCTTGTTCTTCTTGGCGAATTCGCACACGATACGGGCGGGGGCGATGGGATCGCCGGTGGTGCTGGCCATGGCAGTAGTGCCGTTGAGAACCTCATCGAAATCGTAGCCAACATTCTTGGCGGCGAAACGGGTCAGAGTATTCTTGACGACGGTGTACTCCACTTCGGCATCCCGGAACATCTTACGCAACTCGCAATCCTGTGCAACGGTGATACCCTTGTAATCGACGAACACCACGGAAGAAGCATCCTTGATCTTGCCGGTCAGGGAATCGACAACTGCTTTCTTGCTCTCGAGGACCTTTGCATTGGGCATGAAATTCACCTCCGAAAATAAAAATGTCCTTCTGCCAACAGACAGAAAGACACGCAGTAAATCTATAAAGATCAAGCGCACCTCGGCAGGAATTACGGCCTAAGCCACCTGCTGTCTCTGGCAACTCGTGTATTCTAGCATAGGATATGAAGATTGTCAAGGACTTTCTTTCAGAAAATACTGATTTTTCAAGAAGAAACACGCCCCCCTTTGTTCTTGAGGGGGCGTGTTGTACTATTTATGGTATTTGCTTCCCGCTTGGATGGCTTCGGCGCGATAGAGCTGCTCTAACACCATGATGCGGGCAAGGTGATGGGGAAAGGTCATTTTTCCCATGGACAGGCGAAAATCCGCCATATCCTTGATCTGCTGCGCCATTCCAAAGGAGGATCCAATCAGAAAGCAGGCACTGCTTTTTCCGGACAGCTTTACATCCTTTAGCTTTTGGGCAAAGGCCTCACTGCTTAGCTCTTTGCCCTCAGGGGTCAGGACGCAAAGCCATGTACCCTTGGGCAGCTTGCTGCGGATCAGCTCCGCCTCTTTTTCCAACCCTTGCTGGATCTCAGCGGGGGAGGGATTCTCGGAAAGACGGTATTCCGGCAGCTCGATCAGCTTGAACCGGCAGTACGCACCCAGCCGCTTGGTATATTCCTCCCCCGCGCTGATATAGAATTTCTCCTTCAGCTTTCCCAGCGTTATCAGCGTAATATCAAACATTACTGCTGCCGGGCTTCAAACTCTTTCAGGCAGGCAACCAGTGCTTCCACGCCTTCCTTGGGCATGGCGTTATAGATGGAGGCTCTCAGGCCGCCCACGGTCTTGTGACCCTTCAAATTGTCAAAGCCTGCGGCCTTGGTATAGGCAACAACCTCCGCATCCAGCTCCTTAGAGCCGGTAACAAAGGGTACATTCATCACAGAACGGACTTCCTTATCCACTGTGCCGCTGAACAGCTTGGAGTTGTCCAGATAGTCGTACAGCACCGCGGCCTTTTCCTCGTTGATCTTCTGCATGGCCTCCAGACCGCCGTTGTCCAGCAGGTAACGGAACACCTTGCCGCAGACGTAAATCGCCCAGCAGTTGGGAGTGTTGTACATAGACCCGGCATTGGCGTGGGTATCGTAGCGCAGATACACAGGAGTCTTGGGGTCGATGTCGTCACGAATCAGGTCCTCACGGATGATGACAATGGCCAGACCGGCAGGGCCGATGTTCTTCTGCACGCCGCCGTAAATCACACCGTAGTCGGCTACATTACAGGGCTTGGACAGGAACATGGAGCTTTGGTCGGAGACTAGGATCTTACCCTTGGTGTTGGGCAGGGTTTGGTAGGTCGTGCCGTGGATGGTTTCGTTCTCGCAGATGTACACGTAGTCCGCGTTCTCCCGGATAGGCAGGTCGGAGCAATCGGGGATATAGGCGTAGTTGCGGTCCTCGGAGGTGGCAACGCACTTTACATCGCCAAACTTCTTAGCTTCGGTAAAGGCTTTCTTACTCCATGCGCCGGTGACGATATAGTCGGCAACGCCGTTCTTCATCAGATTCATGGGGATCATAGAGAATTGAACGGTAGCACCGCCCTGAATGAACAGAACCTTGTAGTTATCGGGAATGTTCATCAGCTTGCGCAGATCTGCCTCCGCTTCATCGTAAATGCTCTGAAAAACCTTGGAGCGGTGGGACATTTCCATAACACACATTCCGGAACCCCGATAGTTCATCATCTCGTCCCGGATCTGCTCCAAAACAGGCACAGGCATGGTAGCCGGGCCGGCGGAAAAATTATAGCTGCGATTGTACATAATATAGTCCTCCTTAGGATAATTTTCTCTTATTATACTGCTGGAACAAAAAAAAGACAATAGACTAAATGGCAAAATTTCCATACTGAATGGACACTTGTCCTTGTGGCATCCTACAAATATAAAAAGGGGGTGTGAAAAATGGAGAAAAAAGAGCATACGGTGATCCCGCCACTGCCGCAAATCAATACCTTCCCGGTATACACCGATCCCTTTGGCAGCTATACAGGACTGCCGCTGGACATGGATGAGCCGGTTCAGGATGCGGACGATTTATAATGAGAAGGGGACTGCGGCGGTGCTGCAGTCCCCGAAGCATCCAAATCAGTGAATACGGCGGGAGCAAGCCCCCGCCGGACATCCGAAGCTATATTCCTTTGCCTTTGTATTTTTCCCGGGTGGCAATGCCGCCGCGAATGTGTCGCTGGGCTTTGTTCAGCTCTAAAACCTGTCGAACCTGAAGATACAGTGCGCGGTCATATTGCGGCAGCCGCTGCTGCAGGTCCTTGTGAACGGTGGACTTGGATATGGCGAACCTTGTGGCGGCGGCGCGTACCGTTGCACCGTTTTCGATAATGTACACAGCCAATTCGCGGGCTCTTTGCTGGATGTAATCTGTCATGTTCTCCCCTCCGATGCTGTGTGTTGCCCAAAAAACGATATGAGCGAAGCTTTTGGGATATGCACGCTTGACAGATCCATCCCGGAGAATTAAAATATACTTGAAAATTTACACAATGTTTACGCATTTTCGCGCCGCCTGTGTATGATGTTACGCAGATAGAGAGGGGAAGAGTGCCAATGAGATTGGATTACAAGATGCTGCGCCGGATTTTCTTCGGTGTGGCCGGTTGTATTTTGCTGTACTGGCTTTTGCATGAAGGGGAACGTGTGCGAAGCGTTTGGGAGTTTATCAAAAAGCTTTGCGCTCCGTTTGTGGTTGGAGCGGGCTTGGCGTTTATCCTGAATGTGCCCATGCGGGGAATCGAAAACGGCCTTAAGTCAATCAAAAAGGCCGGAGCGCGGAGAGCCTTGGCCCTTGTCCTGACACTTTTGGCGGTTCTGCTGGTGCTGACGCTGGTATTCCAGCTCATTCTTCCGCAGGTGATCACTACGGTTCAAACTCTGTCTGCAAAGCTGCCCGGATTTTTTGAGGGTGTTGTAAGTAAGCTTCGGGATTTTGTGAAGAGCAACCCCGGCATGATGGAATGGCTTCAGACCAACACCGATTTGGAAAACATGAATTGGAGCGATTTGATCCAAAGGGCAATGTCGGTAGTGGGCAGCAGCGTTGCTTCCATTTTGGACAAAGCTGTGCTGGCAATCAGCAATCTGTCCACAGGGATCTTCAACGGCGTGATTTCCTTCGTGTTTGCTCTGTACTGTCTTGCAAGGAAAGAAATTTTGGCGCGGCAGGCAAGACGGCTTGCCTACGCGTTCCTGCCTGAAAAGTTTTGTGACCGTGCGATTCGTGTACTGCGGCTGACCAACGAGACCTTCTCCTGCTTTATCTCCGGGCAGTGTCTGGAGGCAGTGATTCTGGGCTGTATGTTCGCGGTGGCCATGCTGATTTTCCGGATGCCGTATATTCCTTTGATCAGTGTGCTGATTGCGGTTACCGCGCTGGTTCCCATTGTGGGCGCGTTTGTTGGCTGCATCCTGGGCGCGTTCTTCATCTTTGTGGATAATCCAATCATGGCGCTGTGGTTTGTGGTTATGTTCCTTGTGCTCCAGCAGATTGAGGGGAATGTGATTTATCCCAAGGTGGTGGGCAGCTCTGTGGGACTGCCCGGAATGTGGGTGCTTGTGGCGGTGACCGTAGGCGGTAATCTGATGGGCGTGGCGGGTATGCTGCTGGCTGTGCCGCTGACCTCGGTGTGCTACACACTGCTGCGGGAGCAGACCGCACAACGGCTGGATGAGCGCGAGGTGGATAAGGACAAGCTGCGGGATCATCCCCCGGTGGTTCGCAGACGGTTGGTAGAGAAAAGAAAAAAGAAGAAAAAGGATGAGGTTCAGGAGGAATCCTGAGTTTGCATGATAAAGCTCCGCTGGTGTACCCCAGCGGAGCTTTTCAGAGTGTCAAAAAACCTGTCATTGCGAGGAGGCCCCTTGCGGGCCGACGTGGCAATCTCATTTAATTCCTTTAACAACCTTAAATCCTGCGTAATTCCAACAAAACTGCATAGTTATTAATTGAGATTCCCACGGTCGCTTCGCTCCCTCGGAATGACACCACTTTTTTGACAGTCTCAAAAGAACCGCTCGCCAGCGGTTCTTTTTTTAAAGTGTTAAAAAAACAGTCATTTTTTTATAGCAATGTAAACTCGTAGTTTTCAAATTTCAGCTTATCGCCGGTGTCTACGCCGAAGGGGAGCAGAGCGAGGGCGACCTCGGATACAACGCCGGTGTCGGTGTAGCGAACATAGGCGTAGTCACCGCGGATGTCAATGACGGTACATTCCATTTTCGTTTCCTTTCATTAAAAACCGCCCCCGTTGCCGGGGGCGGTAATCATTATGGGAGATTAGTCCTTGTACATCTCGACCAGCTTGGTCAGATGCTCCCAGCGCTCCTTAGCGGCAGCCTCGTTCTTAGCGAACAGCTCGGTTGCACGCTCGGGGAACTCACGGGTCAGACGGGAGTAGCGGGCCTCGTTCATCAGGAATGCCTGATAGCCTTCCTTGGGATCCTTGGAATCCAGCTGGAACTTGCCGGTCTCCTTGGAAGGATCGAAGCGGAACAGGTTCCAGTAACCGCAGTCGACAGCCTTCTTCATCTCAGCCTGGCAGTTCATCATGCCGCCCTTGATGGAGTGCATCTCACAGGGAGCGTAGCCGATGATCAGGGAAGGACCGTTGTAAGCCTCTGCCTCGCAGATAGCCTTGATGGTCTGAGCCTGGTTAGCGCCCATAGCGATCTGAGCAACGTAAACGTAGCCGTAGCTCATAGCGATCTCGGACAGGGACTTCTTCTTGGTCTCCTTACCGGCAGCTGCGAACTGAGCAACCTGACCGATGTTGGAAGCCTTGGAAGCCTGACCGCCGGTGTTGGAGTAGACCTCGGTATCGAAGACGAA
>CAZAOL010000101.1:0-5698 GCA_964486785.1 uncultured Oscillospiraceae bacterium | reverse complement strand
TGCAGCAGCCCTTCTCCAAAAGCTCCAGATTTTCCTCGCTGTATTCCTTGGGCAGAGGCGCGCCGGGAGTGACCTTTGCACCGCCGCCGTGCATTTTCAGGGCACGGACGGTGGCGACCAGCACGGACACATTGGGCTTCAGCCCGGACAGCCGGGTCTTTACGTTCCAAAATTTTTCAAAGCCGATGTCCGCGGCAAAGCCGGACTCGGTCACATGATAGTCAAACAGCTTCAGTGCCAGCCGGTCGGCGATCACCGAGGACTGACCGATGGCGATATTGGCAAAGGGGCCCGCGTGCACCAGCACCGGCTGATGCTCCACGGTGTAGCACAGGGTGGGATTGACGGTGTTTCGCATCCACGCGGTCATAGCACCGGCGACCTCCAGATCCTCGCAGGTGACCGGCTCGCCGGAACGGGAATACGCCACCACGATCTTGCCGATCCGCTCCCGCAAATCCTTCAGATCCTTGGCAACCGCTAAGATCGCCATCAGCTCCGAGCCTACGGAGATGCCGAATTTGGAGTCCATCAGATACCCGTCCAGCCGTCCGCCCATGCCAATGATGATGTTTCGCAGGCTTTGGGCGCAGAAATCCATGACCCAGCCCATTTCGATCCGCTTGGGGTCGATGTCCAGCCGCTTCAAGCCTTTAGCCGCCAGCCATTCATCGGTGTTGTTCCGCTCATGCTGCATCCGGGAGGTCAGTGCCACCATGGCAAGATTGTGGGCGTTGGTGATATCGTTGATATCTCCGGTCAAGCCCAGAGAAAACTCAGTCATGGGAATGAGCAAGGCGTTGCCGCCGCCGGCTGCCGTGCCCTTGACATTCATGGTAGGGCCGCCGGAGGGCTGGCGCAGCGCGCCGCCCACATTTTTCCCGATATAGCCCAGACCCTCAATCAGTCCTAAGGATACCGTGGATTTCCCCTCACCGAAGGGAGTGGGGGTGATGGCGGTGACCTCGATCAGCTTGCCGTTGGGACGGTCTTTCAGCCGATCCATGATCTTCATAAAGTCCAGCTTGGGGGTCTTGCCGTAGGGGATAAGCTCCTCCGGCAGCAAGCCCAGCTTCTGGCGGAAATGTTCCACCGGGGGCAGAGTTTTTTCCGCTTCCTCCGCGATCTGCCAATCCTTATAGACGGTGGGATCGAACCGTACCGTGCCGTCAGGAGCGGTGTATTTTCCGTGGGTAAATTCCATAGCAATACTCCTTTCAGGGACGCTCTGCCACCAGCATGGGGGTCAGCTTGGGCTTTTGATAATAGTCCATAAAACGGGCGCATTTGATCAAAAACGCATAGTAAATATTGTAGCCGCAGCCCAGCAGGGTTTCCACGTTCCCCTGTCCCTTGGAAAGGATCACATCCGCTTCCTTCAGAGCCTTCCGCGCCTCCGGGCTAAGCTGGGTCAGATCTGTTCCGGCGATGCAGTTGCCGTTGCCAATCACCGGGAAGGGAATCCCTACCGCCTGAGCGTCCTCCAATGTGGCATCGTTCAACGCCGGGCCGCCACGGACGCAGAAGGTGATCTGCAAATGGGGAAACGCCTTTTGGATCTGCTGGGCAAACACCCGGTCAAAGCCGATTTCTCCGGCATTGTCCGTCAGGTACAGCAGCCGCTTTCCCGCCTGCAGCTCCCGGCACAGCCGGTCATATACCTGCATATCCAGCTCCATATTCAGGGCATCTTGCAAAAGGCTGTCCAGCTTATCAAAGCTGACCTCCCCTTGCAGAGCGGAAAAATCCAAATAATTGCCTAAGATCGCCAGCTTTAAGCCCGCCAGCAACGGGTTTTCCGCATTTTCCGCCGTTTCCTCGATCTGTGCCATGCGGCTCATAACGAAGCGGTTGGATCGCTGCTTTTCCTCCCGGAACCGATCCGGATCTAGCCCGTAAAACCGCTGAAACAGCCTATTAGTCCCCGGCCCCGCCATGGGGCTGGCAGCCCCCTCGGGAAGTTCCAGATATAGCGACATCAATGCCCGCGCAAAGGCGGTGGCGGTGGCTTCATCGCCCAAACGCCGCGCTGTTTCCACATTCCGGCGGAAGTGGCACATCAGGCACTGGGCATCCATTCCAAAACTCATGCTTATCCATCCTTTTCCAAAAGGGTATGACACAGCTCCACCGTGCGGTCACAGCCGGAGCTGATTTCAACCGTTACAGAGCCTTCTCCCTGCCGCAAAAGTCCCGCGGCGGCAAGGCGGCGTTTGGTCTGCTGGGCAGTGCCCTTTCCGCCGTCCAGCAAAACGCAATTTTCACCCAGCAGCCGGGATATGGCGGCGGCTGCAAAGGGATAGTGGGTACAGCCCAGCACCACCGCGTCCAGTATTCCCGCATACTGGGAAAGCAGTGGACACAGGAGAGCTTCGGTGTCAGGATGGTCGGACTTTCCCTCCTCCACCAGCTCTACCAGTCCCGCAGCAGGCAGCTTCACCACGGTGCACCGATCGGCACACCGCTCCATCAGCCGGGCGAATTTCTCCTCCCGCAGGGTGGCGGGGGTTGCCATGACACCGATTTTTCCGCCGGGCCAGCGGTCGGCGGCGGTTTTCAGGGCAGGCTCAATGCCCACCACGATGGTGTCGGGATAGGTCTGCCGCAGCACATCAATGGCGGCGGCGGTGGCGGTGTTGCAGGCGATCACCAACGCCTTCACGCCCCGCTCCATGAGCTTGGCGGCAGCGGACAGGGTCAGCTCCCGGATCTGCTCTGTGGGGCGTGTGCCGTAGGGGGCGTTGGCGGAATCTCCGAAATAGAGAAAACGCTCGTTTGGCAGCTCCTGCCGCAGATGCCGCAGGACACTGATGCCGCCTACGCCGGAGTCGAATACGGCGATATATTGGTCTTTGGTGTTCATGCTTTCACCCGCCGTCTGTTTCTAAAATCATTGATTGGGAGCGATACTCCCACGTATAAGCCATTATAACAAGAAACTGCCGATCTTGCAACGAAAATCTCACTAACCCCAGACCTATGAAAGAGGGTCTGTTGCAAAACATAGATTTTGCAACAGACCCAATGTAAAATATTAAATTCGGTACAGCCGTTTGCCGTTTTCGGTGGTGATGCGGGAGATCTCTTCCTCCGTCATGCCCCGCAGCTCCGCCAGCCGCTGTGCCATACGGTACAGCCTGCCGGGGTCGTTGCGCTTGCCTCGGAAGGGCTCGGGGGACATATAGGGGCTGTCGGTTTCCAGCACCAGCCGTTCCAGAGGGAGATTGGCGGCCACCTCCAACGCCTTTCGGGCGTTTTTGAAGGTCAGCACCCCGGTGAAGCCGATATACCAGCCCATTTCCACCAGCTCCTGTGCCATTTCCAGCGACCCGGAATAGCAGTGGAACACGCCGGTGACCCGGGGGAATTCCTTAACGATCGCCATACCGTCAGCGTGGGCATCCCGCTCGTGGACAATCACCGGCAGGTCAAGCTCCGCCGCCAGTGCCATCTGATCCCGAAACGCCTTCTGTTGCAGCTCCCGGGGGATGTCCTCATAATGGTAGTCCAGACCGATCTCGCCAATGGCACGGATTTTGGAGTTAAGTTTACATAACTTTATATATTCCTCTAAAACCTCGCCATTTACCTCATCGGCGGCGTCGGGGTGAGAGCCTACCGCGGCGTATACAAAGGGGTACTGTTTGGAAAGCACGTCCGCGTTCCGGGAGGATGCCAGACTGCATCCCGGATTCATCACCAGACCCACCCCTTGCTCCGGCAGAGCGGAGATCAGGGCGTGACGGTCCAGATCAAAGGCACGGTCGTCCATATGGGCATGAGTATCAAACAGCATATTTTTGCTCCTTTTCCGTGTCCCGCCCCAAAGCCTCCCCTTTCAGGGGAGGTCAGCCTGTAGAAAAACCCTGTCATTGCGAGGAGGCCGTAGGCCGACGTGGCAATCCGTTCTCCTAAATGTTCCGGTTTTATCCGTAACTCCACGGAAAATCAAACAATTTGAGAACGGATTCCTCGGCGCGCTGCGCTTGCTCGGAATGACATACTACTTTATCGACACGCTGGCCTCCCCTTTCAGGGGAGGTGGCGCGGCGGATGCCACGCCGGAGGGGTTGTTCCCTATGCGGCAATGACCGTTTTCCTTACTCCTGATTGCGTTTTTTCATCAGCTCACGCATACGGGTGCTGTGATCCAGCTCCCGCTTGCGGATCCGCAAGCTCTTGGGAGTACATTCCAAAAGCTCGTCGTCCGCAAGGAATTCCAGACACTGCTCCAGAGAATAGATCCGGGGTGTCACCAGCCGCAGAGCTTCGTCAGAGCCGGAGGCACGCATATTGGTAAGCTGCTTTTTTTTGCAGACATTCACGGTCATATCCTCGTTGCGGCTGCAAATGCCCACCACCATGCCGGCATAGACCGGCGTGCCCGGGCCGATGAACAGCGCGCCACGCTCCTGAGCGGCGGCAAGTCCGTAGGTGACGGCTTCGCCGCTTTCGTGGGCGATCAGGCTGCCGGTGAGCCGGCGTTCGATCTCGCCCTTCATGGGGGCGTAGGAATCCAGAACCGAGGACATGATACCCTCGCCACGGGTATCGGTAAGGAATTCGCTGCGGTAGCCAAACAGACCTCTGGAGGGGACTTTGAACTCCAAACGGTAGCGGCTGCCCATGGGTGTCATACCCAGCAGATCGCCCTTCCGACGACCCATTTTCTCGATCACCGCGCCCATGCACTCCTCCGGCACGTCCGCTACCATCCGTTCGATCGGCTCGCACAGCTTGCCGTCGATCTCCTTGGTGAGTACACGGGGGGTGGACACGGAGAATTCATAGCCCTCCCGGCGCATGGTTTCCATAAGGATGGAAAGGTGCATCTCGCCACGGCCCGCCACGTTGAACGAATCCGTGCTGGCTTCGGTGACATGGAGGGAAACGTCCTTCAAAAGCTCCTTCTCCAGCCGGTCACGCAGGTTGCGGGAGGTGACGAATTTGCCCTCTTTTCCGGCAAAGGGAGAATCGTTGACGGCGAAGGTCATTTCGATGGTGGGGTCGGAGATCTTCACAAAGGGCAGCGGCTCTACACAGTCGGGGGCGCACAGCGTCCTGCCGATGGTGATGTCTGCCATGCCGGAAAGTGCCACGATCTCACCGGCTGCGGCTTCGGTAATGGAAGCCTTGCCCAGTCCTTCAAAGGCGTACAAAGCCACCACCTTACCCTTTTGCTTCTGCTCCGGGTCGTGGAAGTCGGCAATGGTCACCTCTTGATTGACACGGATAGTGCCACGCTCCACACGGCCCACCGCGATCCTTCCCACATATTCATTATAATCAATGGAGCTGACCAAAAGCTGCAGCGGCGCGTCCTTGTCCCCTTGGGGAGCGGGGATATACTGCACAATGGTTTCAAACAGGGGGGTCAGATCCGTGCCCGCTTCATCCGGGCCGTAGGCAGCCGTACCCTGTCTGCCGGAGCAGAACACGGTGGGGCTGTTGAACTGCTCGTCGGTGGCATCCAGATCCAGCAGAAGCTCCAGCACCTCGTCCATCACTTCTTCGATCCGGGCGTCGGGCTTGTCGATCTTATTCACCGCTACGATTACCTTGTGACCCAGCTCCAAGGCTTTTTGCAGCACAAAACGGGTCTGAGGCATGGGGCCTTCCGCCGCGTCCACCAGCAGGATAACACCGTTGACCATCTTCAGGATCCGCTCCACCTCGCCGCCGAAGTCGGCGTGGCCGG
>CAZAOL010000100.1:0-5711 GCA_964486785.1 uncultured Oscillospiraceae bacterium | reverse complement strand
CGGCCACCTTCCCCCCGGGGGAAGGCATGGGCGCGGCGCAAGAATTATAAACTTTCAACTGTCAACCACTTAAAAAGGATGCGTTGCAAAATGAGATTTGCAACGCACCCTAATGAATAATGCTATGGGGTATTACTTGTTGGCGAAATACTCTCTCGCCTGCGCGCCGTAGACCGCAGTGGCCATTGCCAACGCCTGCTGTGCAGAGGAATTGTTGCTTGCGATGGTATCGCAATACTTACCCAAGCTGTAGTTGATCGTCTTGGTAGCGTAGGTCACTCCGTTGCAGGTATAGATGCCGCCTACGAAGATGGTGTCGCCCATTTCCTTGGCTGCGATACCGTCGATGCAGGCCCAATACTGGTTGGCAGTGCCGGTGAGGGTCATGGTCATGGAGCCGGAGGCATTTTCCGGGCTGAGGGTATCCGCAGCCGCGTAAGCCTCCTCCGTCCAGTAGTACATAGTCACATCGCCGTCGGGGGTATTCGAGGTGTTGAAGTAGTAGTTCATGGAGAACGCACCGTCGAAGGACACGGTGATGTAGCACACGCCGAAGCCGGTATTGGTGAGCATACCGTTCTTGCTGCTGTCCACGCTCACGGGATTAGGCATGGTGTCGGTGCTGTAGGCACCCACCATTGCCTGCTGTTCCTCAGTGAGGAAGGAATTCATGAGGTTGTCGGTGTTGTAATTAAAGAACTTCTGGGCTTCCGCGCCGTAGTTCATCAGTGCTACCACCAGCTTCTTCATGTAGTCATTGGTGGACTTGTTGAGAATGGACTTCGCGTAGCTCACGGCATTGTAGGATACCATGGCGGAGTAAGCATAGGTACCGTCCGCCAGCTTGGCGTAGACCTTGAAGTACAGAGAATCGCCCATCTTCTTAGCCGCCACGCCTTCCGTCTGGCACATATAGTTGGTGCCGTTGTAGGAATACTGGGAGATCACCTGACTTGCTGTAGCGTAGGTGCCGTTGGTGTTCTGGGTGTTGAATACCAGCAGACCCAGCTCCACCACATCGTCAAGATCCGAGGCGGTGAAGTACAGGTTGTAGCGAATCTCGTCCTCGAAGGACAGGCTGGCGTAGCTCAGCTTCAGGTTGGGGACGGTGGACAGGTTCTTCTCGTAGCTCAGCGTCAGGCTGCCATCGGCATTGACGGTGAGGGTGAAGGTGACCTCCACGCCGCCGGGTACCAGCAGCTTCTCCTGCGCTCCCGTCTTGGTGTTGTACAGGTTGACGGTGTTGGTGGTGGTGTAGGCCGTAGCCATGAACCAGTTCACATTGTCACCGGACTTCACCGCAACATAGCTGTTTTCGGTGAACTTCACCGTCAGCTTGCCGTCCACGAACTTGTATTCGCCCAGATTCTCGTAATCGCTCTCGCAGGCGTAGTCCGCGCCGTTGATGTAGCCGAACAGGTAGTAATCCGTGCTGGGTACATAGTCCGGATCGGTCTCGCCGCAGACGGTACAGCTACTGCCGGAGTAGTTGTGGCCGGTGGCCGCAATGGCGGTGGTGTAGCTGTCGCCGCACTTGGAGCAGGTGTAGGTGGTGGTACCCTCGGTGGTACAGCCGGGAGCCTTGGTTACACGGGCGGTGTAGCTGTGGCTGCAGGCCGCGTCCTCCTGAGTCTCATAGCTCAGAGTGACTGTGCCGTCGGCGTTCTCCGTCAGGGTGAAGGTGACCTCCACGCCGCCGGGGACAAACAGCTTCTCGCAGCCGCCCTCTTCGGTGGAGTAGAGCACCACGGAGGTGTCGGTGGTGTACTCCAGAGCCATGTACCAGTTCACGTTGTCACCGGTCTTGACTGCCACATAGCTGTCGAAGTCGAAGTACACGGTAAGGCTTCCGTTGACGAACAGGTAGCGGCCGATGGTCTCGTAGTCTTCCTCGCAGCCGTAGTTGGCACCGTCGATGAAGCCGAACAGGTAGTAGTCCACCGCGCCTGCGTTGGGATCGCTCTCGCCGCAGACGGTACAGCTACCATTCCGGAAGCTGTGACCCACAGGAGCGGTGAGGTTCCATGTGTAGCTGTCGCCGCACTTAGCGCAGGTGTAGGTGGTGTAGCCGCTTTCCGTACAGGTGGGCGCGGTCACCACAGCGGTGTAGCTATGACCGGTCGCGCTGACGCTGTTGGAGGTGTAGCTGTTGCCGCAGCGGCTGCACTTGTAGGTGGTATAACCACCGGTGGTGCAGGTGGGTGCGGTCACCGTCAGCAGGTAGCTGTGACCGGTGGCTGCGGTCTGGGAATCGGTGTAGCTGTCGCCGCAGCCGGCACACACGTGGCTGGTATAGCCGCCGGTGGTGCAGGTGGGAGCGACTACGGTAACCGTGTAGCTATGACCGGTAGCCGGGGTGATCTCGCTGTAGCTGTCGCCGCACTTGGTACAGGTGTAGGTCTTGACACCGGTGGTGGTGCAGGTGGCAGCGGTGGTCACCCGGTAGGCGTAGCTGTGGATGCACAGCGCGCCCTCCGTGGTGTAGCTCAGAGTGAGCGTACCGTCGGAATTCTCCGTCAGGGTGAAGGTAACCTCCACGCCGCCGGGAACGGTCAGCTTCTCGCAGCCGCCCAGAGCCGTATCGTACAGGGTCGCTCTGGAAGCGGTGGTGTAGCTCATAGCCATGTACCACTTGGCGTTGCCGGCGGACTTCACCGCCACATAGCTCTCGGTATCGAAGGTCACGGTGAGCTTTCCGTCCACAAACAGGTACTTGCCCATGTTCTCATAGTCTTCCTCGCAGGCGTAATTCGCGCCGTTGATGTAGCCGAACAGGTAGTAGGTGTTGGGGTCGGAGCTGCCGCAAACGGTGCACTTGCCGTTTTCATAGCTGTGTCCGGTGGCGGCGGTGACATTCCATGTGTAGGTGTCGCCACACTTGGAGCAGGTGTAGGTGGTGTAGCCCTCCGCGGTACAGGTGGGCGCGGTCACCACGGAGCTGTAGCTGTGTCCGGTGGCACTGACGTTGCTGCCGGTGTAGCTGTCGCCGCACTTGGTACAGGTGTAGGTGGTGTAGCCCTCTGCGGTGCAGGTGGGCTTCGTTACCGTGGCACTGTAGCTGTGGCCGGTGGCGGGAATCACCTCTGTGAAGCTGTCGCCGCACTTGCCGCAGGTGTAGGTGCGAACGCCGGCAGTGGTGCAGGTGGCAGCGGTGGTGATCTCAGAGCTGTAGCCGTGTCCGCCGGTGCCGGGGATGGTTTCGGTGTAGCTGTCGCCACAGGTTACACAGGTGTAGGTCCGAACACCGTCCTTGCCGCAGGTGGCGGCGGTGGTGATGCTGGAATTGTAGATGTGGCCGGTGGCTGTGGTAGCACCGTCGGTGTAGCTGTCACCGCAAACCGTACAGGTATGGCGGGTGTAGCCATCGCCGGTACAGGTGGGCGCGACCGTCACGGACTCGTAGCTGTGTCCGTTGGCGTACATCACATCCGCGGAGCTGAAGCCGCACAGGTCGCAGCTACAGACCATCACGCTGGGCACGGTACAGGTGGCCTCGGATACGATCTCCCAGTTGTACTCATGCTCGCAGGTTTCGGTGGTGATGTAGCTCAGCGACAGGGTGTCGTTGTCGTTGACCACCAGAGTGAAGGTGATCTTCACGCCGCCGGGAACGAACATCTTCTCATAGGAGTTGCTGCTTGTGTTGTAGAAGGTCGCGCTGGTGCCGTCTACATAGGTATGGGTCATGTACCAGCGGCTGTTGTCACCGGACTTGATGGCAATATAGCTATCCTGCTCAAAGCTGCAGGTCAGCTTGCCGTCGGTGAAGGAGTAGCTGCCCATGGTCGCGTAGTCATCCTGACAGCCGTAGTCCGCGCCGTTGATGTAGCCGAACAGGTAATACTGCTGGGCATCCGCCACGCCGCAGGCGGTACACTTGCCGCCGGAGTAGGTATGGCAGGTAGCCAGAACCGCATCGTCGATGTAGCTGTGACCGCATTCCGGGCAATGGTACAGGGTGTAGCCATCGCTGGTGCAGGTCGCTGCCACCACCGTCTGCTGATAATTATGCAGGTGGACCTGCTCGCCGCCGCAATCCTCACACCGTTCGTTGACGTAGGTGTGATCCGTGGTTTCGGTGTACTCGGTCTGGAAGCTGAAGCCGCAGATCTTACAGGTGTAGGTGGTGTAGCCCTCAACGTCACAGGTAGCCTCGGTAACCACGATGTCATAGTCACAGGTGTGGACATCCATGTAGCTGACCCAGCTATACATCACGGAGGAGTAGGTATCCAGACCCGAGCTGTAGGCGGGCATGGACAGGTTGGAGGTCTGCGCGCCTTCGCCGTTATGGAAGATCACCAGATTTGCTCCGTAGGGGATGGTTGCGCTGTAGATGGTCTCGTTGGTCAGGGTCATTTCCTGACCGGGCCATGCGTCGGTGACCAGCTCCACGCAGCCCACGGCCTCTGCCCATGCGTAGACATAGACCTTCTCCCAGTCGGTCGAGCCGTTGTCATAGTAGATGACCTGAGTAGCAGGCGCGTTCTCGGGACGCTGACATACGGTGCAGTAGCCGCCGGAGTAGCTATGGGATACTTCCTCGCCGCAGGTGCTGCACAGACCGGCGATGATGTGGCTTTCGTGGGCGCAGCCTTCCACGTAGTTGTCCCAGTCGCCAACAGAGGGATCGTAGCGGACAAATACGGAGGAGTAGTGCGGCAATACAAGGTTGCCGGTCTGGTTGCCCTCGCCGTCGGTGAAGATCGCGTTGGTGGCCTCAATGGGCATCTCGAAGGAGTAGATGCCGTTGCCCATGTCGGTCATGGAGTTGCCGGGCCAGGAGCCGGTATACTCGGTGGTACGTCCGGCGGCCTCCGCCCATGCGTAGACCTTCACATTGGTCCAGCCGGTGGTGGTGTTGTCATAGTAGATAGTAACGGTGTCGGGAGCGGACTGGCTCAGACCGCAGGTGGTGCAGTAGCCGTTACTGTAGTAGTGGGAAGCCGTCGCGCCACAGGTGCTGCACAGGCCGCTGGTGTAGTGGTAAACGTGAGAGCAGTTCACCAAGGACAGATTCTGGTTGTACACAGAATCCTCGTGGATCAGGTCGCCCAGTACCAGTACAGTGGCGGAGTAGGCCTCCACGCCGACCTCGCCGTAGCCGCTGCCAACATCCACGCCCCACAGCGGGGTCACGCCGGCCTGCAAGCCATGGATACAAGCCTGCCAGTAGCCGGAGGGGATGCCGTAGTTGCCAAGGTTGACGTACTGGGTACTTCCGCTGCCGTTGAAGATGATCACGATGCCGTCGGAGCACTCGTAGTTGGGATAACCGCTTACATAGAACATGACGGTATTGTCATTGATCTTGTAGTAGGTGGTGTAGTTCCAAGCGTCAGAGCCGTTGGTCACACGCAGAGCCGAGTGGTTCTTACGGAAGTCGATCAGACCGCCGTAGTAATCATCCAGCACCTGAGCGTAATCCTTCTCTTGCAGCTCATTCCAGCGGATCTTGTTCACATAGTCGTCGGTGCCGAAGGCGTTGTCATAGCGGGTGCCGCTGGCGTCCTTCTTCTCCCGGAGCATTTCATCGCCGGAGTAGATCAAGGGTACGCCCTGGGCCAGCATGACCATTGCCGCGGACAGGCCGTTCATGCGAACCATTTCCTCCCAGTACGCGCCGTCGCGGGACAGGATGATCTTATCCGTCAGGCAGTAGTTGTCATGGCAGGCAACGTAGTTGATGGTCTGAGTGGGGCTGGTGGACC
>CAZAOL010000099.1:0-5776 GCA_964486785.1 uncultured Oscillospiraceae bacterium | reverse complement strand
CGTGGGGGGTGCACATCCCGTTTTCGTCTATCACAAAATCGTCGGAGTAGTACGGGCCGCCCTGACGGGTGATCCGCACTCCTACGGGCTTGGGCGGGATGTTCACATTGTAAATATGGTGCTTATCCAGCAGCTTATGCTCCCGGAAATATTCCAGCACCTGATCTAAATGCTCCACGGCGTGCTCATAATAGCCCGGATTGGTGGACAGTGCTACGGAGGGGATGCCAAGGAAGCCCGCCTCCAAAACCGCGGCCACCGTGCCGGAATACATAATGTCCATGCCCACGTTGAAGCCCCGGTTGATGCCGGAGATCACCATATCGAACTCCAAACCCAGCCCCGACAGGGCATAGCGGATGCAGTCCGCCGGAGTGGAGTCTACGGTGTGTGCCCAAATGCCGGGGGCAAGCTCAACCTTGGATACACGGAAGGAATTGCGGATCTCGATGCCGTGGCTCTTTCCGCTTTGCTCGATTTCGGGGACAACGGTGGTCACCTCACCCAGCTTCTGACACCATTGGATCAGGGGCAGAAGCTGCTGGGCAGTAACGCTGTCGTCATTGGTAATTAGAATTTTCATAGCCAGCCCTCATGTGTTTCTTTGTATTCTTTTACCAGCGCGTCCGCGTCCTGCACAAGCTGGTGCATTTCTTCGACGCTGTATACCGTCGCGCCGCAAGCGCAGGCGTGACCGCCGCCCCGGTATTTCTCCGCAATGGGATTGACGTGGACAAAACGGGAACGCAGACGGACACGAATGGATCCCAGTTCGTCGCCGCTATCGATGAAAGCCATCCAGCAGATGCTGCCCCGAATGGAGTCCAGATTGCTGACACAGGCACTGGACTGCTCCAGCGACAGGCCAAACTGCTCCTGCATAGCCTTGTCCACGTAGATATATGCTACGCCGTTTTCGGTGATCTGCATCTTTTCATAGACATGAGCCTTGAATTTCAAATACTCGAAATCATCCAAGTAAAGCTGGGCGTACAGAGTTTCGGTGTCGATACCCACGTCCAAAAGGATGCCGGCGCAGCGCATGGTGTCGCCGCACACGCCCTCATATTTGAACCGACCGGAGTCTGTGACCATGCCGGTGTACAGATAGGTGGCAGCCTCGCTGTCGATTTTCAGCTCGTCACGGAAGGTGGCGTAGAAATCTGTGATCATCTCACAGGCGGAGGAACGGTTTTCCTCCACCCAAATTAGATTACCATAATTTTCCAAAGGGATATGATGGTCGATTTTGATCAGTTCCTTGCAAAGGGAATATTTTTTATTGGAGATCCGGTTTTCCGAAGCGGTGTCGATGACAATGCCCAAGGCGTCCGCGTACAGCGCATCCTCCACGGGCGCATCCTCCGGGCCAAGAAACTCCAAATATTTGGCAGTATCCTGATCGATCAGGTAAATCTCTTTCTCAGGAAAGGAAAGCTGCAAAATTCGCTTCAATCCCTTAGTAGCCCCAACACAGTCGCCGTCGTTGCGGATGTGCCGAAACAGCATGATCCGGTCGTATTGACGGATCTTATCCAAAATCTGCTTCTTAATTTCAAAATTCATCATGCTTCTCCTCTCAGCGCGTCCAGATCCCGCAGCATAGCCATGGCGGTTTCCCGGTCGGGCACAGTAGCCCCGCAGGCCTTTTCATGTCCGCCGCCGCCGTATTTCACCGCAATGGGGTTGATATTGTAGCGGTTGGAGCGCAGCTCGCACAGCACGCCTTGCTCGGTTTCGGTGAAATTAGCCCAAATATCCGCACCGCGAATGTCGGACATGGTGCCCACCATACCCCGGGACACAGTGAACACATCTGTGCCAAGTCGGTTGAACTCCTCCAAATCCGTATAGATGTACAGCACTCCGCCTTCACTTTTCTGAATGTTCAAGGTGAAGTGGGCTTTGAGTTTTCGGGAGGAAAGCTCATCGGCGTACAGGCTGCGGTACAGCTCGTTGACATCGATTCCACATTCCAGCAGCGCGGCCGCCAGCCGGAAGGTGCGGGGAGAGATGCTGTCATAGCGGAAGCGGCCGGAGTCCGTTACCATGCCGGTATACAGCGCGCGGGCGGCAATGGCGTTCAGCTTCAGACCGTTATCCACCGCCAAAGAGGTGATCATGCCACAGCAGCTTTCATAGCTGGTGTCGATGACTTCCAGATCGGTGAAGGTGGCGCAGTAGATATGATGGTCGATTCGGGCGGTGCGTGCCGCCAGCGTATAGCGGTCATCGCTGATCAGGTGGGGGGAGGCGGAGTCCAAAAGGATTGCCAGCGCGCCATCATATGTGCTGTCGGGAATTTCGTCCATTTCGGAGCCGGGCATGGTCAGAAAGGACAGGGGGGCATCGCCCACCACATACACGGTCTTGCCGGGGAAGTTTTCCAGAATGATGTTTTTAAGTCCAATTTGGCTGCCCATGGCGTCCCCGTCCGGGCGGGAGTGGCGATGGATGATGATGGTAGAGTAGTCTTGAATGGCTTGAATAATATCACGGAACATAATAGCACCTCGCAAATAATATTAGCTGGGGTGGGGATTATCTATCTATTATTATAGCATAATACGAATTTTTTGCAATGGAAAACTCAAGCAATTTGCGGTTTTTGCGAAAAAGGGGGAACTGTCATGGCAGGATAGAGAATGCGCCCGGCAAAAGCCGGGCGCATTTGGAATTACTTCAGACCGGTATGCTCGAAGAAGGTGATGGTTGCGGTAACGGAAACACTACCAGTTTCCAGATTCTCATAGTCAGCAACGATGGCCAAGTTGCTCACCAAGCAACGCCAGTGACTGTCGGTCAGGTTTTCAATGATGGTCTTTGCGGATTCGTAATTGCTGCACTGGAACTCCATGTCGATGTTGCGGCGAACGGTGCCGCCTTCCTCTACCTCGGGGTCGGTGAAGCTGAGGACGTATTCATCGGAGTGTCCCAAAATGAGATAAAGCTGATTGAGGACGACTTCCTTGTTGTCATAAGGGGCAATCTCTGTGATTTCATCCTCGGGCCGGGCAAGGATCTCGTCCAGCTCTGCCTGCATGGCGTCCATCTTCCGCACATCCTCCGAGGACTCGGCAATCTGCGCCTCGACATTGGCGGTGTCAGAGGCAATCGTTGCCAGATCCTCCTGCAGGGGAGTGTAGAAGCCCATGTAGTAAATCACACCTACCAAGAGCACAACGAGGAATCCAATCATGATGCCCTCACGAAGGGAGAGTTTCGGCTTTTTCATGCTCCGGCTTCCTCCTTCGTCAAAATAATGCTCATAGAGATTTTTGCTTCCTCACCGTACTCCGCCTCAGCGTAGTAGAGGTAAGCGTTCTCCACCAGATCCTGCTTCTCCAGACTCATGATGATCTCGCTGGCCTGCTCCAAGGTGATTTCCTTGACATTCATGGTCAGGACATTGTTATTGACTGCCAGCTCCTCCACGATTGCGTAGGGAAGGATCTCTTCCTCCATCAGCTCCAGCACATCCATGCGGCTAACCATGGAGACTTCGGCTTCGTCCATCCAGCCGTAGCTGTAGCGGCCGTACTCCTTTTCCAGCTCATCGTAGCCTGCCAGCCGGTTTTGGATAGCGACTAGTTGCTCTTGCCGCTGCTGCAGGGTATCGTAGGCATCCATTTTCTTTTCAAGCTGATCCAGAATACCGAATTTGACGAAAATACCAACTACGGCAATAATAATTACGGTGACGATCAGGAAACGCTTGGGATCAAAATTGCTTTCATGGCGGGCAAAGTTCATGGTTTTTTTGCTGGGGGCAACCACGGCGGGCTTTGCCTTTTTATTCTTGGAATCGGTTTTCGCTGCCATTGAGTACCCCCCTTACTGCTGCATGGCGGCCGCTGCCGCCAGCGCACAGAAAAGTGCCATGTCATTGTCGTTGTCGCCCATGTTCACCATGCGGTGAATATGGTGCTGAACCAAATCCGTGCCCTTGAGAAGTGTGTTACGCAGAGGATCGATCATGGAGCTGCCTCCGCAATAATACAGATGCTCAAGAGGACTGTCCTCCGCGGCTTCGGAGTAACCGTAGAAGTTCAGGGCCTTCATAACCTCGATAGTCAGGTTTTGGTAGGCATCCTGACAGTATTCCTCGTTCTGAATTTTGTCCATATTGGCCTCTTTCTGCATCCGGGCCAAGTGGCTGTCGATTTGCAGAACGGAGGAGATGGTTTCATCGATCAGCGCGCCGCCCTTATCAATGGTCTTACCCATGATGTAGTTGCCGTCGGCGTAAATGCTGACACGGGTGGTGGAATGACCGATGTCTACGATGCACAGCTTTTTGGGGAGATTGGGGTTGCGGCGCACCAGATTCAGCCAAGCCATTTCCACAGGGGTGGCGATCTTCAGGGTCATGCCGGCTTTTTTGAAAATGGAGTAATATTCCTCCACGACCTCCTTGCGGACGGCGGCGGCATAAAGCTCCATCGCATTGTCTTTCACGTCAATAACGGAGTAGTCGTAGCTGTAGCTGGCACCTTCCTTGCCCACGAAATCCCGGAACTCGAAGGGGAGGTTCAACAGGACTTCGTTATGGCTGACCACGGGCATGGTCACCTGATGGGCAATGACCACCGAGCCGGGGAGCACCATGGCGCAGGGGCCGGGGCGGATGCCGTTTTCCTTCATAGTGGTCTTCAAAAAGTCCACCATGGCGGGAGCAGAGGTGACTCTGCCTTGCACGACCAAATCCTCAGGAATCTTGACAACAGCGGCTTTTTTTACTACATCGCCGCTGCATACGACCATTTTCAGTGTGTGAGAACCAATCTCCACACCAATCATTCTGGATGCCATTATATAACCTCCTGACATTGGGGATGTAAAATGCAGAATTGAGGTACCCGCTTCGCGGATGAATCAAAGTATTTCTCGCAATGACACGTTAAAACAAGCTGAGATACAAATTGATCAGGGGCGAGCCGATGAGGAGTGTGAGCCAGCCGGAGATAGCAAGGGCAGGCCCGAAGGGGAAGGGGGTCTCGCTGTCCACCTTCATCATAACGGACGCCATCACGATGCCGATCACACAGGCAATCACCAGCATCAGCAGACATTCCGGGAAGGAAAGGAACATTCCCAGCACTGCCAGCAGCTTGATATCTCCGCCGCCCATGGTGTCCTTTTTCAGGATCTTGTCCATGATCAGGCTGAGGATCAGCACACCGCCGCCCAGCGCGATGCCGGGGAGGATGCCGGAAAGCAGACCGGAAAAGCCACCTTCAATCACAAGCTGGATCGCCCGCACCACGGCGGGGATGATCAGAAACCGGTCGGGGATGATTTGTGTATCCAAATCGATCAGGGAAAGGCAGAAAAGGCAGCAGCACAGAATCAGGATGCTCAGGGTGTTCAGAGAAAGCTGGTAACGCCATACCACGCTGACAAATACCACCGCCAGCAGACATTCCGTAAGTACATACCTTTTTGAAATGGGTGTGCCGCATTGACGGCATTTGCCCTTGAGGATCAAATAGCTAAAAATGGGGATCAGATCCCGGGCAGTCAGGGTCTTGCCGCAATGGGGGCATACGCTTCTGCCGGAGGACCATTTCTGCCCGTGCGCCATACGGTAGGCAAGGCAGTTTAGACCACTGCCCAAAAACGCGCCAAAGATTCCGGCCAGAATCAGGATGTAAACCACCGCAAAGGTGGGGAGATAGTCGAACATGGTAAAACCTCAAAGTGAAAATAAATGCCGGGTCTAGTAGCTTGTTAAATCTAAAGCTTTCATTTATAGGGCAGCCCCAAGGCTTCTCCC
>CAZAOL010000098.1:0-6030 GCA_964486785.1 uncultured Oscillospiraceae bacterium | reverse complement strand
ATTATGACTTTGGGGTCAGGCTCATCGCCTGACCCCAACATTTATTATAGAACCTTTTATATTAGATGTGAGGGTTCAAATCCCGAAACGGGTCATCTCTATTGTACTGTACTTACAGTCTACGGGCGGGTCAATGACCCGCCCGTACAAAAAACTTGTTGTATTACGTATGGGGATATTTCCGCTCCCCTGTAAGCCGTGAATTTCACGGCTTATTTTTGTACATTCGGATTGTTGGTTCTGTCCAGCAAATAGTCAACACTTACATTGTAATAATCCGCTAATTTGATTAAAACTTCTGCAGTGAGCGAAATCACACCCGTTTCATATTGGGAATACGTGTTTTGCGAGACATTTAAGTATTTCGCAATTTCTTTTTGCTTTATATCCTTATCTTCCCGGATGCCTCTTAAGTTTTTGAATTGCATAATAATCACCTCAAAATTATTATGCAATATCTGAAATAAAGATATTGACATTTATCTGTAATACAGATATTATTAGATATGCCAATACTAAAAACATTTGGCAAAACTAAAATAGAAAGAGGTAATAACATGAAGTATTGCGCAAAATGTGGTAAGGAAATCATGGACGATGCGGTAATTTGTCCGGGCTGTGGCTGTGCGATTGCAAAAGAAACGAAGGTCAAACAGGTTTCTTATGATGATTGTGTTAAGGGCGCGGCAACGACAAATATCATTTCGGTTCTGATTTTAGCGGCGGGAGTTTTGTGCGGGCTATTCGTAAGCGTTTTGGTAGGAGCAGTCCTTTGTTTGGTGGCTGAGATTTTGGTTCTTATGCCTAACTCAAAGCTTCAGAAAGCCTTCAAAAGCAATAACAAGTCCCTTGATAAGAAGGAGTTTAAGGAAAAAGCCAAGCAGTGTAAGAAGGACATGAAAGCCAAATATTCTGCTTATAAATTCTCTTTCGTTATCGGGTATCTTGCTCTTGCCGGTGTGATTGTATTTGCCTTGTTGCTGTAACATAAAAGGATATTTGCTATGAAATACTGTACGCATTGCGGAAAAGAATTATTAGACGAAGCCGTTGTATGTGTAGGATGCGGCTGTCCGGCTGGCGAACAGAATCTCCAAGCGGCAACAGAATCATCCTTTGACGGAAGCGCGTTATTAAATACACTATCCCAAAGATTGAATACGAACGGTATCATCTGGCTTGTAATTGGAATTTTGCAAATTCTGGGCGGAATCTTTATAAATTGGTTTTTGCTGATAGTCGGTGTATTAAATATCATATCGTCGATTCAGGATATGCAATACAGCAAAACATTATCAGAAAATCCAAGCGGCATTGTCGCCAAGTTTGAGCCTGTGGCAGGGCCGGTAATAACATTGGTCTATAATCTCATTATCGGAGGAGTTATCGGTGTTGTAGGCTCGATATATTATTTCGTGGCGATAAGAAGTTTTGTTATGGAGAATAAGCAATATTTCGGGAAGTTTGATAACGAAAATTAAATACTCGTTTTTCACCCAGCTCGATAACAAAAAAGGGGCTGCAAAAAACTCCAAAGCCTAAAAATATTTATAATAATTCCCCGCAAAAGCAGAAGGTTTTTTCTGACTTTTGCGGGGAATTTGCAACTATTTGGCGGAGCTGTTTTTGAAAAACAGGAGTTTTTCAGCCCTGTTTCTTCGCCCGGATGACGCATATTGCGGGCGGGTCAGTGACCTGCCCGTACAAAAAACTTGTTGTATTACGTATGGGGATATTTCCGCTCCCCTGTAAGGGAGGGTCACCGACCCTCCCGCTTTTTGACGGCTCTTACACTCTGCCGTTTACCGCTTATTTCCCAAGAAGAACAGAGCCAGCGTGCCCGGGCCGGAGTGGGAACCGATCACCGCGCCGGTATAGCCGATGAAAACTTCTTTTACGCCGCAGGTTTCCTTGACCTTCTTCTCCAGATACTTGGCGTCCTCAATGCAGTCGCCGTGGCAGATGTACACCAGCTCATTCTTCCCCGGCAGACCCGATTGCGCCAGCTTGTCCGCCAGTGCGTCAATGGAAGATCTGCGCCCACGCACCTTGGACACATTGATTAGGTGACCCTCATCGTCCATATGCAGCACGGGCTTGATCTGCAGCATCGTACCCACCAGAGCAGTCGCCGCGCTGACCCGTCCGCCCCGCTTGAGATACATCAGATCATCCACGGTGAACCAGTGGCAAAGCTGCAGCTTGGTTTCCTCCACCCATGCTGCCAGCTCCTCCAAGGTCAGTCCTTCATCCCGCTTACGGCAGGCGTAGGTGACCAGCAGACCCTGACCCAAAGAGGCACTCAGGGTGTCCACCACAATGACCTTCCGGTCGGGATATTGCTCCATCAGCTCATTGGCCGCGATCACAGCGGACTGATAGGTGGTGCTCAGACCGGAGGAGAAGGCCAGCACCAGCGCGTCCATGCCCTGTGCCAGCACCGGCTCAATCGCACCGCTCCAGCCCTCGGGATTGACGGCGGAGGTGGTAGCGTTTTCTCCGGCGCGCAGCGCGTCATAGACCTCCTTGATTTCATCGGTCACGGCATCCTGACGGGTCTCGCCACGGAACAGCAGACACAGCGGAATGAAGTCCACGTCCAATTCCCGCAGCTTGTCCACAGGCAGGTCACAGCAGGAATCGGTGATAATTTTATAGTTCGGCATAAAAGCGTACTCCTTAGCATAAGATTCAGACTGGACATTGTATCCCCTTGGGGCTATAATGTCTATCACAGACCGATTTCATTATACACTTTCGGGGCGCAAAGTCACCCTAATCAAGGGGAACTGGCACTCTACCGCCAGTAGAATGGGATTCTACCACCAGTAGAATGGAGCTTGGAGGTCATTTTTATGAAGAAAACGGAAACATCCGCACGCCTTGCCTCCGGCAGGCTGGCAGGCGCGATCGGTATCGGCGCAAACCTGCTGCTGTTTCTGGGAAAGCTGGCGGTGGGTGTGGTGTCCGGCTCGGTGTCCGTTACCGCCGATGCCATGAACAACCTTTCCGACGCTTCCAGCTCGGTGGTGACGCTGCTGGGCTTTAAGCTGGCGGAAAAGCCGGCGGACGAGGATCATCCCTACGGGCACGCCCGGTTTGAATATCTTGCCGCGCTGGCGGTGGCGGTGCTGATCGTGTTCATCGGCTTCGAGCTTGCCAAAGCATCCGTTAGCAAAATGATTTCTCCCACGGAGGTCACCTTTGACGGACTTGCCGTGGCGGTGCTGGTGGCATCCATGGGTGTGAAGCTGGGGCTTTGGTTTTATTACCGCCGCATGGGAAAGAAAATCGACGCGGAGGTACTGCTGGCTACCGCAGCCGACTGCCGCAACGATGTGATCGCCACCGGAGCGGTGCTGGTCAGCGGTCTGCTGCAGCGGCAGCTTGGCTGGCGGCTGGACGGCTTCGCCGGACTGGCGGTGGCGGCATTTATCCTGTTGAGCGGCATCGGACTGGCGAAGGATACCATCAGCCCCCTGCTGGGAGAAGCCGCCACGCCGGAGCTGCGGGAGCAGATTTTAGATGAGATCCGCGCCACACCCAAGATTTTGGGCTACCACGATTTGATGGTGCATGACTATGGCCCGGGGCGGCGGTTCGCCAGCGTCCATGTGGAGATGGACAGCCGGGAAGATCCCCTGTCCTGTCATGAGATCATCGACCGGCTGGAACGGGAGTGCTGGGAAAGCCACGGGATCCAGCTTGTGATCCACTATGACCCGGTGGTCACCGACGATCCCCGGCTGCAGCAGCAAAAGGAGCTGCTGGCAGCGTGTCTGAAGCAAATCGACCCCCGGCTCAGCTTCCACGATCTGCGGGTAACAGAGCAGCCGTCCTCCACGGATTTGATTTTCGACATTGTACTTCCGCCGGATCTGACCGGGCAGGAGCAGCTTCTGCAGCAGAAGCTGGATCAGGCACTGGCCGAAAACAGCGAAACCCCCTGCCGTACAGTAATTACCTTCGATTTACAATAGACCCCTTGTAGACCGGCGTCCTCGACGGTCCTTAACCTGAGCAGCTTCGCTGATGGACCGTCGAGGAGGCCGGTCTACTTTCATTTATCGAGGTGCGGCCAAAAACCGGTATGTCATTCCGAGGGAGCGAAGCGACCGTGGGAATCTCAATTAAAATCATAGCGTTTTTGTTGGCACTACCTGCGATTTTAGATTGTTAAAAGAACAAAATGAGATTGCCACGGGCACTATGTGCCCGTGGCAATCAGAGTGTCAATAAACCCCTGTCATTGCGAGGAGGCCCCTTGTGGGCCGACGTGGCAATCTCATTTTATTCCTTTAACAACCTTAATTCCTGCGTAATTCCAACAAAACTGCGTAGTTTTTAATTGAGATTCCCACGGTCGCTTCGCTCCCTCGGAATGACACCACTTTTTTGACAGTCTCTGTGCCCGTGGCAATGACAGGTTTTACTACAGTCAAAAAGACGGGAGGAAGCTCCCGCCTTTTCTTATTTCCTTTTTTTCAGCATGGCAATGGCAGTAAACAGGATACACGCCCAGCCGAACAGACTCAAGACCCAATACTGTCCGCAAACCATGGGAGAAGAGACCACAATCAGCGCGCCGTAAAGGATATTGCCCCAAAGCTCCGTCATCAACGCGGAGGCGAAATTCAACCCGATCAGCACTGTGGTGGCAGCCAGCCAAAGGATGCTGACGGTTCGCACCTGCCGAAGCACCCGCACATCCTCCCTACGGTCTGCCCAAACCAGCAGCCAAAAGCCCGGCACGAAAAACAAAATGCTCAGGCTCACAAAACAGAATTTCCAAAACCCCTCCGGATCGGGAATAAAGCCCAGCAGGGCGCACAAGATAAATAAGCTGTACCAAATCAGCCAAAGGGTACGTTTACCCATAGCTCCACCTCCTGTTTGTCCTCATTTTACTAAAGCTTTGGGGAAATAGCAAGGAAAAAAAGCTGGACAGTGGGGGACAGTTCCTGTATAATAAGGGCAAGATATGCAGAAAGGGAGCTGATTATCCATGAAATGCCCGTTTTGCGGCGACCAAGACAGCAAGGTCGTGGACTCCCGTCACTCTGAGGACGGGCAAAGCATCCGCCGCCGCAGAGAATGTCTGAAATGCCAGCGCAGGTTCACCACCTATGAGATCGTGGAAAGCCTGCCGATCATCGTAGTCAAGCGCAACGGCGCACGTCAGAGCTTCGACCGCAACAAGCTGGTCAATTCCATGATGCGTGCCTTCGATAAGCGCAAGGTGGACGCGGCGGATCTGGACCGCATCGCCACCGAAATCGAGCAGACCATCCAAAACCGTCTTGTGCGGGAGATCAGCTCCGACAAGATCGGCCAGATGGTTATGGAGCGGCTGAAGCCGCTGGATGAGGTGGCATATATCCGCTTTGCTTCGATCTACCACCGTTTTCAGGATGCCAGCAGCTTTATGCGGTTCTTAGAGGAGAAATGATATGGAAGAATTGGATCTTGGGGCATTGCTGCCCAGTCTGGACAGCTTGCTGGGCTGGCTGGATCTGCTGCTGCGGATCTTTGTGATGGCGGGTCCTTTGGCGATGCTGGGGCTTGGACTGTACTACTTCCTCGCCGCCCCCAAGGAGGCCAACTGGATCGCCGGCTACCGCTTCCGCTACGGCATGGCGAAGGCACGCTCCTGGCAGTTCACGCAGCGGCTGGCGGGAATCGTTTATTCCGGCACAGGATTGCTGCTGACGGTGATCATGGCGATCTTTTGCGCGGGCTTCCGTAAGCTGTCGCCTATGGACATGACCCTCCGGGCGGGGACGCTGATATTGTGGGAGCTGGGCGTGCTGGTGGTTGCCACCGCAGCCATCAACATTACGGTCATGGTGGTCTTCGACAGCGAGGGCAACCGCCGGAAGGATTTCCGTGGAATGAAGCTATAAGAAAGACCTCAGTCTGTCGAGAAACCCCAGCTTTGTGTTAGGCAAAGCTGGGGTTTTGGGTGTATATGGGGGAAATCACAGAAATAATGCTGGAAATATAGCTGTGTTGCTTGTCCCTCCAGCTCCA
>CAZAOL010000097.1:0-6069 GCA_964486785.1 uncultured Oscillospiraceae bacterium | reverse complement strand
CTCAACTACGGCGTTGCCATTTGCAAGTATACCGGCTCCCGGGGCAAGGGCGGCGCGTCCGATGCCTCTGCCGAGGCTATGCTCCATGTCCGCAATACGCTGGAGAACGCCGGTGTCAAGTGGCAGATCGCCACGCTGGGCAAGGTGGATCAGGGCGGCGGCGGCACCGTGGCAGCTTACATGGCGAACCGGAATATCGTTACCGTGGATGCCGGTGTGCCGGTGCTGAGCATGCACGCTCCCATGGAAGTGGTGAGCAAGCTGGATTGCTATATGACTATGCTGGCCTGCAAGGCCATCTATCTGGCATAAGGAGGACGCTATGGAAAACAATGAGATTCTCAATGAGGAAGAGGAAGTTGAGATCCTGACCTTCACCGATGAGGACGGAAACGATACCTCCTTTGAGTATTTGGATGTGGTGGAGTATCAGGGCGCGGAATATCTGGTTCTGCAGCCCGTGGAGGAGGACAACGCGGAGATCGTGATCCTGCAGGTCGTTCCCGTGGACGAGGAAACGGAGGAATACCTGACTGTGGAGGACGGCGAGACCCTCAACGCGGTCTATGAGATCTTCAAGGAACGCTATAAGGATATCTTCACCTTTGTAGACTGATGCAAAAGACCGCTGCGGCCGCAGCGGTCTTTTTCAGAGTGCCGATAAAGTAATATGTCATTGTTAGGAAAGAACCCTTGCAGGGACCGGCGTCCCCGATGGCCCTTGACGGGAGCAGCTTCGCTGATGGACCGTCGAGGACGCCGGTCCCTACTTTCGTTTAGTGTGGTGTGCCAACACGTGATGATTCCGAGCGACCCTGAGCGCAGCCGAAGGGGAACTCAATTTGTTTGATTTTCCACGGAAATACAAATAAAACTGCAACATTTAGGAGAACGGATTGCCACGTCGGGCTGCACCCTCCCGGCAATGACAAACTTCTCCGGCCTTAAATGTAAATTTTTCGTGATGCGGTTGCTTTTTATTCATGGGGTGTGATACTATAATTTAATATTGAGAAACGGTACGGGGCGGTACAGCCCCGCTTGTGAGGAGGAAGATCCATGTTAAAACGGCTGGCCCGGTGCATCCGGGAATACAAATGGGCTGCGCTGCTCAGTCCGCTGTGTATGGCCGGTGAAGTGGCTATGGAGCTGCTGATCCCGCTGGTGATGGCGGATTTGTATGACTACGGCATCGCGTTGCAGGATATGGGCTATGTGCTGCAAAAATCGCTGGTTTTGGTGGTTTGCGCTCTGGCATCATTGTGCTTTGGCTGCGCCTCGGCGGTGTTCGCCTCCAAGGCCGCTACCGGCTTTGCCAAAAATCTGCGGCATGATATGTTCCATCATGTCCAGCGGTTCAGCTTCTCCAATATCGATAAATTCTCCACATCCTCCATTGTGACCCGGCTTACCTCGGACGTGGCGAATTTGCAGATGACCTTCCAGATGATGATCCGGATGTCTATCCGCTGCTCTATGATGCTGGTGCTGGCACTGGTGATGGCATTGCGGATCTCCACCAAGCTCAGCACCATTTATATGGTCACTATGCCCGTGCTGATTGTCGCGCTGGTGTGTCTTGTGCCGATGGTGTTTAAGATTTTTGACCGGGTGTTCAAGACCTATGACCGTCTTAACAATGTGGTGCAGGAAAATGTACACGGCATCCGGGTGGTAAAGAGCTTTGTCCGGGAGGAAAAGGAAATCAGTAAGTTCCAGCAGATTTCCGGGGCGATTTTTCAGGATTTCTGCAAGGCGGAAAAGATCCTCGCCTTGAATGACCCCATTATGCGGCTTTGCGTGTACGCCTGTATGCTGTCGATTAGCTGGGTGGGCGCGCAGATGGTGGTGGCCTCCGGCAACAATCCGGAGGTGGGGTTGACCACAGGTCAGCTCAGCTCCATGTTTACATACACCACCCAGATCCTGATGGGGCTGATGAATCTTTCCATGGTATTCGTGATGATGACCATGAGCCGTGCCCCCATGCAGCGGTGCTGTGAGATTTTGGCGGAGGAGCCGAATCTGGTATCGCCGGAGCACAGTGTGACCGAAGTGAAGGACGGCTCTGTGGATTTTGAAAATGTGTCCTTCCGCTACTCAGCCACGGCGAAGCACCGGGCGTTGAAGGAGGTATCGCTGCACATCCCCTCCGGCGCGACGGTGGGCATTTTGGGCGGAACGGGTTCGTCCAAAAGCACGCTGGTGCAGTTGATCCCCCGGCTTTACGATGTGTCTGAGGGCACGCTGAAGGTGGGCGGCGTGGACGTGCGGGATTACGATCTGCAGGTTCTGCGCGATCAGGTTGCCATGGTGCTGCAGAAAAATGTGCTGTTTTCCGGCACGATTCGGGAGAATCTGCGCTGGGGCAACCCGGAGGCGACCGAGGAGGAGCTGGTGCGTGCCTGCAAGCTGGCCTGCGCCCATGAGTTTATCGAGAGCTTCCCCGATGGCTACGACACCCATATCGAGCAGGGCGGCACCAATGTTTCCGGCGGGCAGAAGCAGCGGCTGTGCATTGCACGGGCACTGCTGAAAAAGCCGAAGATCCTGATCTTGGATGATTCTACCTCCGCGGTGGACACCCGTACCGATGCCATGATCCGGCAGGCCTTCCGGGAGGAAATTCCGGATACCACCAAGCTGATTATTGCCCAGCGGGTGGCATCCGTTCAGGACGCGGATATGATCATCATTATGGACAACGGTCAGATCAGCGCGGTGGGCAGCCATGAGGAGCTGCTGAGATCCTCGCAGATCTACCGTGAGGTCTTTGAATCCCAGCGGAAGGGAGGGGAGGAATAATGCCTCCTGTAAGAATGAGCGGCGACGGCCGCTTGGCGAAGGATCCGAAAAAGACGCTGCTGCGGCTATTGGGCTACATGAAGCCTCATATTCCGGTGCTGATCGTAGTGTTTATCTGTATTATTGCGGCCTCCTTCGCGCAGACCATGGGCAGTCAGTCTTTGGGTACGCTGGTGGATGATTACATCCTGCCCATGGTGGAAAGCGGCTCTGAGGATTTTGCCCCGGTGCTGAGCTACTTGGTGGAGATTGCCGGGATCTTTTTGGCGGGCATGGTGGGGTCGTTCCTGTTCAACTTCCTGATGGTGAAGGTGGGGCAGGGAACGCAAAAGCAGATCCGGGATACCATGTTTACCAAGATGCAGACGCTGCCCCTGCGGTATTTCGACAGCAACACCGCTGGTAATATCATGTCCCGCTACACCAGCGACATTGATACCCTCCGTCAAATGATCTCTCAGTCCATTCCCCAGACGGTGTCCTCTCTGGTGACGCTGGTGGTGGTGTTTGTGGCTTTGGTCAGCACCTCATGGATCCTCACGCTGGTGATGCTGGTGACGGTGTCTGCCATTGTGTTCGTGTCCAAGACGCTGGCGGGAAAGTCCGGAAAATACTTCATCGGTCAGCAGCAGTCCTTGGGCAAGCTCAACGGCTATATCGAAGAAATGGTCACCGGGCAAAAGGTGGTAAAGGTATTCAACCATGAGCAGGTCTGCAAGGAGGAATTCGACTCCCTGAACGAAACCCTGCGGGACAATGCCTTCAAGGCGGGAAAATTCGCCAATATCATGGGCCCGATCAACAACAATTTGGGATATCTGCAATACGCGGTGCTGGCGATCGTTGGCGGCATCGTGGTGGTGCGGTCCAATGGCACACTTCTGAGCTTGGGTGAGCTGATGGCGTTTATGATGCTGTCGCGCACCTTCAATATGCCCATCAATCAGATCTCCAATCAGATCAACTCCATTGTCATGGCACTTGCCGGCGCGGAGCGGATCTTTGAGCTGATGGATGAGGAGCCGGAGACGGACGAAGGCTATGTGACGCTGGTCAACTGCGAGATCGGCAGCGACGGCAGCATCACCGAGTGCGCGGAACGTACCGGACATTGGGCGTGGAAGCATCCCCACGGGGACGGAACGCTGACCTACACGGAGCTGAAGGGCGACATCGTGATGGAAGGCGTGGACTTCTCCTATGTGCCGGAAAAGCAGGTGCTATACGATGTGACGCTGTATGCCCATCCCGGTCAGAAGATCGCCTTTGTGGGCGCGACCGGCGCGGGCAAGACCACCATTACCAACCTGATCAACCGGTTTTACGACATCGCGGACGGAAAGATCCGCTACGATGGAATCAATATCAATAAAATCCGCAAGGCGGATCTGCGGCGGAGCTTGGGCGTGGTGCTGCAGGAAACCAATCTGTTTACCGGCACGGTGATGGACAATATCCGCTACGGTCGTTTGGATGCCACCGACGAGGACTGCATCCAGGCGGCAAAGCTGGCCAATGCCCACGATTTCATCGTCCGCCTGCCCAATGGCTATGACACGGAGCTGACGGGCAACGGAGCGAATCTGTCCCAAGGTCAGCGGCAGCTTATTGCCATCGCCCGGGCGGCGGTGGCGGATCCTCCGGTGATGATTCTGGACGAAGCCACCTCCTCCATTGATACCCGTACAGAGGCTTTGGTTCAGAAGGGCATGGACGCGCTGATGCAAGGGCGCACCACCTTTGTGATCGCCCACCGGCTCAGCACGGTCATGAATTCCGACTGCATCATGGTTTTGGAGCATGGCAGGATCATCGAGCGGGGCACCCATGAGGATCTGATCGACCAAAAGGGTACCTATTATCAGCTATATACCGGCGCGTTTGAGCTGGAATAATACCAAACGGCAGAGGGTCGATCCCTCTGCCGTTTCAGTCTGTAAAAACCCTGTCATTGTTATGAAAAAGTCTGTCATTCTGAGCGAGCGCAGCGAGTCGAAGAATCCGCGCCCCCTTGCCGCAGTCCGTTTTAGAAGAACGGGTCCTCACGTCGCTTCGCTCCTCAGGACGACATGCTTTTTTCATTTACCGTGGTGTGCTAACACATGATGTTTCCGAGCGTAGCCGAGGGATCCGTTCCCCTTGTGAATGAGATGGCGTTATTTCTTGGAAGGCTTCACGTTTGCGTCCGGGCGAATGTCACCGCTGATCTCCCCGTGCTGTGTTTCAAAGGCGCGGATGTTCTCGCGAATCAGCACCAAGATATGGCTGTTGATGCTGCGCCCCTCATAATCCGCGACAAAGCCGATTTTCCTTAACATTTCTTCCTCGATTCGGATGGATACACTTTTTGTTGCCATAAAAAACACACCCTTTAGATATATTATATGTTTATTTTATGGCAAGCCTGTGCTAAAATGTGGAATGTGGATATATCATATATCTAAAATTATGGAGGAGGAAAGGAAAATGGAGCAAAAGGAAAGCGTAATGCGGGAATATCATTTCTGCCTGAGTCGGGTGCAACAGCTTGAGAAGGGATTTTTGGAGCTGCGGAGCGGACTGGGGGAGGAGCGGCAAATACTGCTGGATGAATATATTGCCGCCGGAAAGCTCCGGCAGCGTGTCGCCCTCGCTCAATGTCACGGGTGTGACACCCACAGCAGAAAAATCCACCCCGTCTTTGTGCACAAAGACGGGGTAACGGCTACAGCATATCGGCGATGTTGGGAAACAGCGGCTGGCTCAGGGCACGTACCGCCAGCTTTCCCATGTAGGCAGGGGGGTGGGGATAACCGGAGTGATGCCAGTCCAGCACCAGCGTCATCAGTCCGCAAACAGAGAACATGATCACCATTTTACGGGCCTCCGTATTCTCCTGCCTAAGAAAACGCTGGGGGATGGAAGTTCCGCTGACGGCGCAGGCGATGCACCGCTGTATCAGCATACCGCTAAGCCCGTTGCGCTCCAGTACGTCCATCAAGGGCCGCTGACGCAGCCAAAACAGAAAGAATTTCTCCAAATCCTCCTCCAGCGTGCGGTTTTCGCCGCCGGGTTGACTGCCGTGAAAGAACTCAAACTCCATCAGGGTATGATCCATCAGGGCCTGCAGCGCACCGTCCTTGCCGGAGAAATAGCGGTAGAAGGACTTTCGGGGGATGTTTAGATATTCGCAAAGGTCGCTGACGGTGATTTCGTCGTAACGCCGTACACCCATTAAGGACAAAAGTCCGGTTTCCAGTTCCCGCTGCCGCGCTGCGGAGCGTT
>CAZAOL010000096.1:0-6069 GCA_964486785.1 uncultured Oscillospiraceae bacterium | reverse complement strand
GGAAAGCACCGCAGGGTCACGCCGGGAAGAAGGGAAATGGTATGTGTCATAAACGGGACTCCTTAAAAAGCAATAGATAGTGTTATTATACACGATGTAAGCCTAAATAGGAAGAGCTGACAGAAAAATTCACAAATTATCTCCTCTGCCCCGTTGCGAATTTCCGTGGAATAAGGTACAATGTATAAAAAACCGCCCCTCGCACCCGCAATCATTGCTACCTAAGGAGAATCACCATGGCATGGCTTGAAATCACCGTCAACACCAACGAAGCCGATATCGCCTCCGTAACCAACGCCCTCACCGCAGAGGGCTTTTCGGATCTGGTCATTGAGGATCAGGCGGAGCTGGAGGGCTTTCTGGAGGAAAACCGGGACTACTGGGACTATATTGATGAAGCCCTGCAAGCCCAATTACAGGGGCTTTCCCGAATCAAGCTCTATCTGGAGGATACCGACTGCGCCGGCATGGACAGGCTGGACAAGCTCCTGTCCCGGCTGTCCCTGAGGAAAACCGTTGCCCCGCTGCCGGAGGTGGACTATGCCGAAAGCTGGAAGGACAGCTACCCTCCCCAGCCCATCGGCAAGCGGCTGCTGGTGCTGCCCTGCTGGCTGGCAGACGCCGAAGCAGGCGGACGGGAAAAGGTGATTTTAGACCCCGGCCTGACCTTCGGAACCGGCGCGCACCCCTCTACCCAAATGGTCATAGAGGCCATGGAGGAGCTGGTAGCTCCCGGCTGCGCCTGCTTGGACTTGGGCAGCGGCAGCGGTATTTTATCCATTGCCGCCTTGCGCTTAGGAGCGGCCAGTGCCACCGGTGTGGACATTGACCCCAAAGCGGAGGACATCGCCCGGGAGAACGCCGCCTACAACGGCTTCTCCGCCCCGGCCTTCACCGCCCTCACCGGCAATGTCACCGCCGACCGGACGCTGATGCAGGCCCTGTCCCAGAAGGAGTATGGCATTGTTTTGGTGAACATTGTTGCCGATGTGATCATCGGCTTAGCCCCCACACTCCCCCATTTCCTTTCCCGCCGCAGCAAGCTGATCTGCTCCGGGATCCTGGACAGCCGGCTTTCTCAGGTCACCGACGCGCTCCAAGCCGCGGGGCTGGAGATTCTCAGCGTCCGGGCTAAGGAAGACTGGCGGTGCGTGGTGGCGGAAAGGAGACGCGTATGAACCTTTCCTACCGTACCCGCCAGCGGCTGCGCCGTTTCTTTACCGGACTGGGCGTGCTGGCGATCATCGCCGTTGCGGTTTGGCTGATCTGGCTGATTTGGCTGGGACGCTATGTCGTCTACACCCGTGACGGCGCGAAACTGGATTTCAGCCTATCATCCACCTTTCCCTCCGGGGAGGTGGCACTCCCCCCCGCTCCCACCGAGCCGCCGCTGATTATTTACGAAGACCCCTACGATGAGCCGGATCTGCCCACCGCAGAGGGGCAAACCAGCATCCGGGGCTATTATGTGGAGCTGGAAGATCTAAAAACCGACATCTCCGCCGTACAAGCCAAACTGGAAACACTTCCCTCCGGCACGGCGGTGCTGCTGGATCTAAAGAACACCAAGGGCTTTTTCCATTATTCCACCGGCGTCGGAACCACCACCGCCACGGATTTGGACATTGCCCAAATGGACGCATTGATCGCATGGCTGGCAAACAGCGACCTGTACGTCATCGCCCGGATCCCCGCGTTTCGGGATTGGGAATACGGCCTAAACCACGTCCCCGACGGTCTGCCCAAGGTGGACGGCGGCGGTGCGCTGTGGTGGGACGATACCAATTGCTACTGGCTCGATCCTACCTCCGCCGGCACGCTGGACTACCTGACCCGCATCACCCTGGAGCTGCGGCTGCTGGGCTTTGATGAAGTAGTGTACACCGATTTCCGTTTCCCGGATACCGACCAGATCATCTTTGAAGACTCCAAAGTGCAGGCATTGGCGGATGCCGCCGCCACTTTGGCTGCCACCTGCGTGACAGACCGGTTCTGCGTATCCTTCGCCAGCTCCAACCCCTCCTTCCCGCTTCCCGAGGGCAATTGCCGGCTGTATTTGCAGGATATCCCCGCCGCTGAGCTTTATGACGTTGTCCAGCAGGCCGTCACGGATGACCCGGCACTGCACCTGATGTTCCTGACCACCGTCAATGATACCCGCTTTGACGACTACTGCGTCCTGCGCCCCCTCTCCACTGCCCATTGACATCCAAAAAGGGTGCGTTGCAAAATGAGATTTGCAACGCACCCTTATGTTTTTGCAACAGACCCTTTTTCTTTTCTCTTTTTTACAGTGCCGAATACCCGTGAGAATTCACCAGCGCATCCAGCTTCATGCCCGCCTTGCAGTAGGGGCAGTCCCAGTAATCGTAGCTGGCGTAATCCGGGAAGTCCTTCAAATTGTACACCGACCGCACAGGATACCCTCCCAGCTCCTCCACGGCACTGTACATCGCCGCCACACCGACCACGATGCCGCCGTAGTAGCCAATGGCTTCAAAGCCCTTCCCGGCGGTAAAGCCGGTGGTGCAGGACGCCATCAGCACCAAAACGTGCTTGCCGCGAATCATAGGCTGGATATTATCCCGGAAGATCATCTGAGAGTTGGAGTTATATTCCGGCTCGATCACGTAGATCGTATTATGCTTATTCATGCTGTGGAAGCCGTTTTTCGTCAGCTCGTCGGCAAGGCAGGTGCCGATCACCGTTGTCCCGTCCAGACACAAAATGGTGTCCACCGGCGTATTGCAGATAAAATTGGCAACCAACTGCTTCGCCACCGCCTTGGCCTCACTGAGCCGGGTCTTGGGATAGGTGATGTCGATGTAATAATTGATATGGCTGTGGTTCGTGGCAAAATGGCCATGGGCGAACCGCAACGGAACATTTCCGTGTTGTATGGGCAGATTGTGAATTTCTATCATAGTATGACCTCCTTGGGTAATGATAAAAAAGAAAGCATTTTTCTTTCCGGCAACCGCGTTTTCGTGCCGGAAACTGAAAAACGCTTTTTTTCATTATAACTCAGATTTGGGGGCAATTGCAAGAAAAACCAATCCGTCGCCCTGTCCAAAATTATTTTCTCATTCTTGTGCAGATTGCCCGCTGCACGCCAGCAGCATAGCTTCCTCCTGCAAAAACTGCCGGGCAATCATATCGCATATCAAGCCGTTTTCGATCATTTCATGGATTTGCGCAAAGGTGACCCATTGCACACCGTCGGTTTCCCCCGGCTGTAATACAATCTGCTCCACGGGGATATCCCGTTTCAGCCGGTAGTGGTCATAAAAGCAGCAGCCGTCCCGCACCGACCGCAGAAAGTGAAATTCCTCCGGCCGGGCACAGATGCCTGTTTCCTCCCGCAGCTCCCGGCAAATGGCGGTCAGACTGTCCTCTCCGGCCTTTGCCGCGCCGCCGGAATTTTCCCATGTACCTGCAAAGCTCTTCCCCGCCGCCCGGCGGGTCAGCAGCAGCCGCCCCCGTCCGTCATATACCCAAACGCAGACAACCAAGCCGTATTCTCCGTCATTCCATCTTGTTCCCCGGCGATGCAGCCGCCCTGTAGGCTTACGGTTTTCATCATAAATATCGTTCCATTCCATCCGCCACACCTCCTTTTTGCTTTGATTTTACCACACTCACGCCTTATTTGCAACTCCCCATTCCCAAGCAAAAGGGTGCGTTGCAAAATGAGATTTGCAACGCACCCTAATGAATAATGTTATTTCTTGCGCTTTTTCAAAACGATCACAACGATTACTACAGCGGCAATCACCGCCACCCCGATGGCGACCCACAGGATCCACCACAGATTCGTGGGGTTTTCCACCTCACCCTCATCTACGAGAGTACCTGTGTCCTCCTCCTCGCCTTCCAGATACAGCTCATTGGACCATTCCGAAGTCCCGTCCGTACCCACAAAGCGTACCCGCAGCTTAATGTCGCTGGTCTTCTCCAAAATAAGGTCATCATTTCCCGTAACGGTGCGAAGTCCGTTCTTCAGGCACAGACTGCCGGTGCTGTCGTCGGTATAGACCTCCTGCCAATCACCGCCGTCAATGCTGATTTGCGTTTCCAGCCCTTCAAAGCCGCCTTCGCTCACCATGGAATAGTAGACCTCCGCATCCCACACCGACTTAGGCGTATCCTGCACATAGGTCAGGCAGGCGTACTCCGTATCCTCATCTTGAGGATACAGCTCCAGCTTGGAGATCACCGGTGCTTCGTAGCCCTCCGGGGCATCGGGAATCACCTGAGTGCTGCCCTGACCGAACACAGCATACTGAGACCATGGGCCAATGCTGCTGTACGGGCCGCTGTACTCTCCGCCGTCGTTGAGATACCATACCATAATGTACCGGCAGCGGATGTAAAGGCTGTGGTTTTCGTGGTCAAAGTAGTAAGTATCCCACTGGTATTCCCCATCCGTATGCTGCTGGCTGAGGATCGCGGGCTGATATGCCTCAAAGGTGTCTGTGCCATTGCCGGCGTGATAGGTCAGCCAGAACAGCTCCACCGTTTCCATCAGGCTGCCGTCCAGCGAGGCATAGGTATAGCCCGCGCTGCTGCCGCCGATGTCATGCTTGGTGTCCCACGCGGTAGTGTGCTGCCAGTTGTCCGTGCCGTCCAGCGACACATCGTATTGCAGCGCGATGCGGAAGCTGGCAAGCCCGCGCTGCTCGCAGAAGCCCTCCGCGTCTTCCCAGTATTCCTGCGCCAGCTTTGCCACGGACTTATCCACCGTGGTAATCACCGACAGGGCATCGCAGCCCTCCTCGCCCTCACCGGGATAGTACACAAAGTGATCCGGAGTTTCCGGCTGAGGCAGCGTAAAACCTGCAATATCCAGCTCCTGCGCCGATGCCGGCACAAAGCAAGCCAGCACCAGCAACGCCGCCAAAAAAGCGGTACAAATACGTTTCATAGCCATTCTCCTTGATTAGACCAGCCGGGATCCGGCCTTGATTGCGTCATCCAGCATCACCAGATGCAGCTTGTCGCCCCGCTCGGCAGACAGCAGCATACCGCAGCTAAGCTGCCCCATCATCTTCCGGGGTGCCAAATTGGTCACCGCCACCAGCGTCTTGCCGATCAGCTCCTCCGGCTCGTAGTATTTTGCGATACCGGAAAGGATCTGCCGCGGCTCCTTGGTGCCGTCATCCAAGGTGAATTTCAGCAGCTTTTCGCTCTTTTTCACCTTCTCGCAGGTCAGCACCTTCACCACGGTCATTTCCACCTTACAGAAATCATCGAAGGCGATCTCCGGCAGCTTCTCCGGCAGAGGATCTTCCTCCTCCACAGGTGCGGGCTTGCTCAGCTCCTCCAACGCCGCCAGCTCCTTCTCCACGTCGATACGGGGGAACAGCGGCGCGCCGGTGGTGGTGTTCCACACTGCCTTCTCATCCGCGCAGTAGCACCGGGCATCCCAGGTTCTTCCTGTCTCAGGCACACCCAGCAGCTCCATGATTGTCTGGGCGGATTGGGGCATGATGGGGGTAATAAGGATCGCGGCGATGCGGATACATTCGCACAGATTCTTCATGACCGTCAGCAGACGGGGCATGGTTTCCTCACTCTTGGCAAGGATCCATGGAGTCGTTTCATCAATATACTTATTGGCTCTGCCGATCAGACGGAATGTCTCCGCCAAAGCGTTGGAGAACTGGAAGGCATCCATCTGCTTTTCGTAGCCCGCGATCACCTCGCAGGCCAGAGCCTTCAGTTCCTCGTCCAGCTCCGTAGTCACGCCGCCCTCGCCCAGCACGCCGCCGAAATACTTCTGATTCATGGCGGTGGTGCGGGATACCAGATTGCCCAAATCGTTGGCAAGATCCACGTTGATGGTGGAGATCAGCAGCTCATTGGTAAAGTTGCCGTCAGAACCGAAGGGGAAGGTACGCAGCAGGAAGAACCGCAGGGCATCCACGCCAAACCGCTCCGACAGGATATAGGGATCGACCACATTTCCCCGGGACTTGGACATCTTCTCGCCGTTGAAATTCAGCCAGCCGTGACCGTAGACCTTCTTCGGCAGAGGCAGATCCAAGCTCATGAGCATAGCGGGCCAAA
>CAZAOL010000095.1:0-6085 GCA_964486785.1 uncultured Oscillospiraceae bacterium | reverse complement strand
CCCGGAACGCCTACTTTGAGTGCGTCCATGAGATGAAGCTGATCGTTGACCTGATCTATCAGTCCGGCTTTGCGGGTATGCGCTATTCCGTGTCCAACACCGCGGAGTACGGCGACTACATCACCGGCCCCAAGATCATCACCGACGAGACCAAGAAGGCTATGAAGAAGGTGCTGGCGGACATTCAGGACGGCACCTTTGCCAAGGACTTCCTGCTGGATATGTCCGAAGCCGGCTCTCAGGTCCACTTCAACGCCATGCGGAAGATTGCTGCCGAGCATCCTCTGGAGGTGGTCGGCGCGGATATCCGCAAGCTGTATAGCTGGAACGACGAGGAAAAGCTGATCAATAACTGATAAGAATTTCGTGTCATTGCTATGAAAGCACCTGTCATTCTGAGCGAGCAAAGCGAGTCGAAGAATCTACGCGTTTATCGGGTGCGCGGCAGCACTGGAGCGCGAAGATCCTTCGACTCCGGGCTCCGCCCTCCGCTCAGGATGACACGCCTTCCTAGCAATGACATTTCGTTTTTAACATTTTCTAGAGAAAGCAGGGAAACTGTTATGATGTATGAAAAAATCGTCAGTGGGCCGGAAAACGCTGCCCACCGCAGCCTGTATCACGCCTTGGGACTGACCGCAGAGGAGCAGCGCAGACCCTTGATCGGTATCGTCAGCTCCTACAATGAGATCGTTCCCGGACATATGAATCTGGATAAGATTGTTAACGCGGTGAAGCTGGGCGTTGCCATGGCGGGGGGTACCCCCATCGTATTTCCGGCTATCGCGGTGTGCGACGGCATCGCCATGGGACATGAGGGTATGAAGTATTCTCTGGTCACCCGGGATCTAATCGCGGACTCCACCGAGGCCATGATCCGTGCCCACGGCTTTGACGGTCTGGTGATGGTGCCCAACTGCGATAAGAATGTACCGGGTCTGCTGATGGCGGCGGCGCGGGTGAATATCCCCACGGTGTTCGTTTCCGGCGGCCCGATGCTGGCAGGTCATGTCCACGGCAAGAAAACCAGCCTGTCCTCCATGTTCGAGGCGGTGGGCGCGTACTCCGCCGGGAAGATCGACGAGGCGGAGCTGACACTGTGCGAGGAGAATACCTGCCCCACCTGCGGCTCTTGCTCCGGAATGTACACAGCCAACTCCATGAATTGCCTGACCGAGGTGCTGGGCATGGGCTTGAAGGGCAACGGCACCATTCCTGCCGTGTATTCTGCCCGGATCGAGCTTGCTAAGCACGCCGGTATGCAGGTGATGGAGCTGGTGAAAAAGGATATCCGCCCCCGGGATATCATGACCGGGGCGGCGATCCGCAACGCCCTGACCGCCGACATGGCATTGGGCTGCTCCACCAATTCCATGCTCCATCTTCCCGCCATTGCCAACGAGTGCGGCGTGGAATTTAACTTGGAGCTTGCCAATGAGATTTCCGCAAAGACCCCCAATCTATGCCATCTTGCTCCTGCGGGCCCCACCTATATGGAGAATCTCAACGAGGCGGGCGGTGTGTATGCCGTGCTGAAGGAGCTGACCAAGCTGGGCTTGCTGGATACCTCCGTTATGACCTGCACCGGAAAGACGCTGGAGGAAAACCTCAGGGGCGCGGTGAATAAGGATACCGCCGTCATTCGTCCGGTGGACGATCCCTATTCCGCTACCGGCGGCATCGCTGTGCTGCGGGGCAATTTGGCTCCCGACGGCTGTGTGGTCAAGCGCAGTGCCGTGCTGCCGGAGATGCTGGTGCATGAAGGCCCGGCACGGGTGTTTGAATGTGAAGAAGATGCCATGGCAGCTATCATGGCAGGAAAGATCTGTGCCGGTGACGTGGTGGTGATCCGCTACGAAGGGCCCAAGGGCGGCCCGGGTATGCGGGAGATGCTCAATCCCACCTCCGCCATCATGGGTCAGGGCTTGGGCAATTCCGTGGCGTTGATCACCGACGGACGGTTCTCCGGCGCGACCCGGGGCGCGTGCATCGGTCACGTTTCTCCCGAGGCGGCCTCCGGCGGCCCGATCGGCGTGGTGCGGGAGGGGGATCTGATCTCCATCGACATCCCCAACAACCGGCTGGAGCTGAAGATCTCCCAAGAGGAGCTTGACCGCAGAATGGCTGACTTTACGCCCAAGACCAAGGAGCTGTCCGGCTATCTGAAGCGGTATGCCGCCATGGTCTCCAGCGGTGCCAAGGGCGCGATCATCAACGTATGAGAACGCTGTATATTCGGCTGCGATCGCTGGCTGTGTTTCGGTCGCTGCTGGAAGATCCGGTGATTTCCGCGCTGTGCGCGTATTTGGACGCGCCGGAGGATACGGCGGTGGCGGTCAGCCGCTACGGTGAGCTGGTGTCCCGGCTGTATGCCGCCGGAAGTGTGACCTTGGGCGGCTATGTCCGCAATGCGGTTTTGGGGGATGAAAATGTATTCATCCGCCTGATCGGAAAGGGAGAAACGCCCCCGGAGGTGCTGTGCCGCAGTGTCCGTCAGGAGCTTGCGATATTGCAGCAGGTGGCGGATCTGACCCCGGAAAAGCTGCGCAAGAAGCTGGATTGGGCAGGGGAGCTGCCCGGCTTCGGTGAGGAGCCGGTGAATCTGGCTGCCGACCATGCCCAGCGTTGCGAGGAGATCGCCCGCTATGGCTACGGTATTTTTGCCCGACACCGGATGTTCTACATAGACGGTGACGGGGAAATCGTGCCGGTGCGCTATCCCGACCCCATCCGGCTTTCGGAGCTGGTGGATTATCAGCGGGAAAAGCAGCTTGTTCTGGACAATACGCTGGCTCTGCTGGAGGGCAGACCCGCTGCCAATATCCTGCTCACCGGCGATGCCGGTACGGGAAAATCCTCCACCGTCAAGGCGGTTGCCAATGAGCTGTACTCGCGGGGACTGCGGATCTTGGAGGTGCGAAAGGAGCAGCTTCACCGTCTGCCCGGTCTGCTGGATACCCTTTGGGACGATCCGCTGAAATTCATCATTTTTATTGATGACCTGTCCTTCCGAAAGGATGACCCGGACTTTGCCGCCATGAAGGCGATTTTGGAAGGGTCGGTGTCCGCAAGGTCGCAGAATGTGGTGATCTACGCCACCTCCAACCGGCGGCATTTGGTGCAGGAGAGCTTCTCCGACCGGGAGGGGGATGACATCCACCGCAACGATACCATGCAGGAGATCATCTCCTTAAGTGAGCGGTTTGGTTTGCAGATCACCTTCCAAAAGCCGGACAAGAAGACTTATTTAGACATCGTGCGCCATTTGGCAAGGGAAAGCGGCATAGAGCTGGAGGAAACCGGGCTGGAACAGCAGGCGGAACGCTTTGCCTTAGGCAGAGGCGGACGGTCTGCCCGGGCGGCACGGCAATTCGTGGACAGCCTGATCGCGCAAAAGGATTAAGAACACGCCCGGAGCAGCCGCTCCGGGCTTTTTAAAAGGCAAAATGCTAAGTGCAGAATGCAAAATTATGGATGTCCGCTTCGCGCCTCGCAATGACAGGGGAATCGGGGTCGTAGGGCACGCATTTTATGCGTGCCGAGGACGAGCTCGCCCCTACGGGTGCGGTGGAGGTGGGTGCGGACTCCCCCCGGTTTTGTCTTCGGCAAAACCACCCCCCTCATAAATGCGCAATGTCATTAAGGTTAGGATGTCATTGTGAGCACCGAAGGTGCGTGGCAATCCGTAATACCCTTTTTAAACGGATTCTTACGCCTGCTGACGCAGGCTCAGAATGACAAGGGCTTTCTTGGCTTAATGACATTGTCATAAATGCGGGGGGCGAGGGCGTGGAGGAAACGGTGGGGGATCGCTTTCGTGGCGTTGACAGGGGGATGTATGCCGTGGTATACTTTCGGCATAACATGATTGGGGAGTGATACAATGAGAAAAATCGATGTTTCGCAGCTTCAAATCAATCCCATGGAGCTGATTGCAAAGCAGTGGATGCTGGTGACTGCCGGCGACGAACAGGGCTACAACACCATGACCGCAAGCTGGGGACACCTTGGCTCTATCTGGGGACATGGCGGCGGTCTTCCTACCTCCGTAATTTATGTTCGTCCGCAGCGTTACACCAAGGAATTCGTGGATAGAGAGCCGCTTTACACCCTCTGCTTTTTCCCGGAGGAATACCGCAAGGCGTTGGGCTATCTGGGCAGTCACTCCGGACGGGATGAGGATAAGGTGGCGAAGGTGGGGCTGACCCCGGTGTTTGGAGACGGCTACACCTACTTCGCTGAGGCGGAGCTGGTGCTGGTGTGCCGCAAGCTGTACCGCGCGCCGCTGGTGGAGGATGGCTTTGTGGATAAGGGAATCGTTGCTGATTGCTATCCCAAAAAGGACTTTCACGATATGTACATCGGACAAATCACTGAGGTGCTAAGCAAATAAAAAACGCGCGCGTTGGCAACCCAACGCGCGCGTGCATTTATTATTGCTTCAGACCGTTTTTGAAGAAGGAACGGATGGAGATCTCCTTGCCGGAGCGTGCCTTGGCTATGTTGCTCCAATGCTTGACGATGATTAGAATACCGGCGGCGGCGCACAGCAGCACCGAAAGCAAATCGTGGGACTGCAGCCCCACCAATACGGGGAACAGCACGGCGGCGGACAAGGGGCCGACCACACTTACATTAACCAAAAACATTAGCAGCAACGCGATTACTGCCAAAAGCAGGAACATCCACGGGCTGTATGCCAGCACCATGCCGCCAAAGGATGCCAAGCCTTTGCCGCCCCGGAAGCCCATGGCTACGGGGAAAATGTGTCCGACCACCGTCGCCAGTCCCGCAATCAGCATGGCGTACCGGAGCTGGGGGAACAGCCATTTTGCCAGCCGGGAGGCAAGAAAGCCTTTGAGAATGTCCAGCAGCATCACGGTGATGCCCCAACCTCTGCCAACCACCAGCATGGTATTGGTGCCGCCCATGTTTTTTGTGCCGCTGGAACGCAAATCAATGTTTTTCAGCTTTGAAACCAGCGCGGCGGGGCTGAGATTGCCCAGCGTGTAGCCAATTAGCGCACTGCATAAAACTTCCATATAAAAAACGCCTTCTTTCTTTTCGTACTATTATAGTGCAACGGAGGAGGAAATGTCTAGAGACAAAATGTGAACAATTTGGGAATAGGTTGAATTTTACCCCCTGTATTGACAAGCCGGCGGAAAAAATGGTATGCTATGTAAAAAGGAGGGATTGCTATGCGACTGAAGAAATCAACGGCTGGGTTGCTGGCGGCGGTACTGTGTCTGGGGCTGATGGGCTGCCAGGAGGAGACGCCGCAAACGGATGTGCCCCAGCGGAAGGATGAGCCGCTGCTGTCCACTACGCAGTCCACAGAAGTTCCGATACGGTATACGGCGGTGTATGCCACCGCGTTTGAGGACACCATATTTTTGGCTACCGTCCCCATTACCCAATGGGAGGGAGAAGAATCGGAGTGCGGGGTGCGGGAGGTTTCTATGGGCAGCAGCATCTGCTGTCACGGTGAGCATGAGACGGAAACGCCCATTACCCGGGTGGTAATTACCGAGGAATTGCGTCCCTACGCTACATCGCAATGGTTCCAAGGCATGACGGCACTGACCTCCATCGAGGGGCTGGAAAAGGTGAACACAGAGGGCGTTACCGCTATGGATTATATGTTCGCCGGCTGCGTCCGGTTGACGGAAATTCAGGTGGACAACTGGGATGTGTCCGCGGTGGAGGATATGACCGGAATGTTTGATTCCTGCGATGCGCTGGCAGAAAAGCCGGTGTGGTACAGTGAGCCGGAGGTAACCGAATAATGTGCATTACCGCGCCGGAATTTCGGCGCGGTTTTTGCGGCTGGGGACGGAATTGGCTTCAAAAGGAAGTATCTTACAGCAATATTGAGAGGGAAAAGCAAGAAAAAGCGCGTATATTTGTATACATAGCAAAAATTAGGCAAAACAGCCAAAAAAGCGTGTGTATATTTTGGCAAAATGCCAATTTTACATTTTGGAGAATTCAATTATAATTAGTATGGCTATGACCGCACTAAAATAATAGGAGGAAAACAAATGATGTCTACCAACAAGCGCCTGGTCAGCATTCTGCTGGT
>CAZAOL010000094.1:0-6095 GCA_964486785.1 uncultured Oscillospiraceae bacterium | reverse complement strand
ATATGCACAAGTGCTATCACGATGACTTGGGCGGAAACGGGTTTTTGGATGAAGTCATGGAGCAGGTCCGACACCTGCCTATCAAAATTTAAGGAGGAAACTTACATGAAAGAAAAACTGGCAAAGCTGATTGACGTCAAGTCCATCATGACGCTGCTGCTGACTATCGTATTCTGCGTCATGGCTCTCGCCGGCGTGATCTCCGGCGGGGACTTCCTGACCATCTTTACGGTGATCGTGGCGTTCTACTTCGGTACGCAGAGCGCAAAGAAGGCCGATGCAAAGGCATCTGCCGCCGACAGCTACACAGGCCCTCAGCAGGGACAAGCTGTTGAGGGCGGCACGGAATGTGTTGCGGATACTGTGAATGCTGCCGATGCGCAGAATGTCCATCCGCCCGATGCGGAAACTTCGGCAACCGCTGAATTTGAATACTGACACAATGTGTACACCCCCTCTCGGACAAGCTCCGGGAGGGGGTGTTTTTTGCGTTGGCGGGAAATAAAAATGCCCTCCCGGATACCCGAGAGGACACCTTTACCTTGGTACTGTGATTTTGATAAATCCAGCAGTAACAAGAACTATTGGTACGCCGAAAGGGACTCGAACCCCCGACCTACTGATTCGTAGTCAGTCACTCTATCCAACTGAGCTATCGGCGCGTTTGCTTGTCAACTGACAGCCAAGATATACTAGCACATTCTTGTGACAAATGCAAGCCTTTTTTTCGATTTTCTTAAATTTCTTTCTGGGGTTTTATTTTGACGCGTTTATAATTTTGCCGCTAAGCTCCAAAATTTCCGGTGTGTATTTTTTCTTCCGTGAATTGAGAATCCGCCTGTAGATGGCGTAGGTGCTCAATGCCATCCCCATGCCCGCAACGCCTATGACGATACCGGGGACTGTGGCACTGACAGAGCCGTAGGTGAAGGCAAACACATTTTTATTAATGCGCTTAAGAAGCCTTGGCGGGCCGTGGATTGTTGAGCCCCCGCAATAACGGCTTCTGCCTAAAAAAATGTCAGAGTTTTCTATTCGCTCCTGCCTTGACAGGGCTGCGGCGGTTCGTGTAAAATGGGCGAAAAGGGAGGTGCGCTGATGGAAAAGGATATTTTGTGCCGGCTGCCGGAGGCGTTGCTTCCATGGTATGAGGAAAACCGGCGGGCTTTGCCATGGCGGGAAGACACAGATCCGTATCACATCTGGCTTTCGGAAATCATGCTCCAGCAGACCCGGGTGGAGGCGGTGAAGGGCTACTATCTGCGTTTTTTGCAGGCACTGCCTACGGTTCAGGCTTTGGCGCAGGCAGAGGATGCTCTATTGCACAAGCTGTGGGAGGGCTTAGGCTACTACAGCCGCGTCCGCAACCTGAAAAAGGCGGCGGTGGAGATCATGACCAAGCATGGGGGAGTCTTCCCTTCAAGCTATGCCGAGGTGCTGGCATTGCCGGGCATCGGCCCGTATACCGCCGGCGCGGTTTGCTCCATTGCCTTTGGTCAGCCTAAGGCGGCGGTGGATGGGAATGTGCTTCGGGTATACACCAGACTTACGGAAGATTCCACTCCCATAGAATCCGCCACGCTGAAAAAAGCGGTACAGGAAGCCTTGGAGGCGGTTTATCCCAGTCAGGCCGGGGCGTTCACCCAAGCGGTTATGGAGCTGGGCGCAACGGTTTGCGGCCCTAACAAGCCACCCCAATGCGAGCTATGCCCCTGTCGGGATTTCTGCGGCGGCGCAAGGCATGGCACGGCGCAGAAGTACCCTGTGAAAACACCGAAAAAACAGCGCAGGACGGAAGAACGCACCGTGTTCATCCTGTCCTGCGACGGGCGGTATGCCTTGGAGAAGCGTCCCGACACCGGGCTTTTGGCGGGGCTTTGGCAATTCCCTAATGTGGAGGGTAAGCTGGACACCGCGGAAGCGTTGGACACGGCGGCGCGCATGGGAGTGAAGCCCAAGGAGCTGTACCGGCAGGTGGAGCGTTTTCATATATTTACCCACATTCGCTGGGAGCTAAGGGGACTGTATTTAGAGGTTTCAGAGCCTGTCGAAGGCTTTACATGGCTGACGGCGGCGCAAATAGACAACACGGCGGCACTGCCTACAGCGTTTCGCCAGTTTTGGGAGGAAATTGACCATGTTTGATTACCATATGCACTCTACCGTATCCTTTGACGGACACGATTCCTCGCGGGCCATGCTGCAGGCGGCAGCGGATGCGGGCTTGAAGGAGATTTGCTTTACTGACCATATCGACTATTTTGCCAATACGGACAAACAGGAATGGGTCTTTGACACCAAGGAATATAACCGTGCCTATGATGCCCTGAGCCATCCGTCGGTGAAGGTGCGCCGGGGCATGGAGTTTGGCATGAAGCCCTACAACCCGGAACAGCTCAAGCGGGATCTGCAACGGCGACCCTTCGATTTTGTGCTGGGGTCGGTGCATTTTGTGGACGAGCTGGATGTGTATTACCCGGAATACTGGGAGGGAAAGACGGTCTTTCAGGCGGAGCGGCGGTATCTGGAGGAGGTGCTGGCCTGCGTGAGCGTCCATGAGGACTTTGATGTTTTGGGGCATCTGACCTATGTCAGCAAGGCCCGTGCCCATCCCAGCCCCCGGCCGGTGGATATGAATAGCCACAGGGAGATCATCGACGAGATTCTCCGCACGCTGGCGAAAAAGGGAAAGGGTATGGAGCTGAACACCAGCGGCATGGACCGCTGTGGGGATTTCCTGCCAGGAGAGGTAATCTTCCGCCGGTTCAAGGAACTGGGGGGAGAAATCGTGACTGTTGGCTCGGATGCCCATACCGCCAATCGGGTGGGGCAGTATACCCAACAGGGATGCGCGCTTTTGAAGGATATTTTCGGCTATGTGTGTACCTTTGAAGGGCGTGAGCCTATCTTCCACAGCCTTTGATTACAAGTTGGTTACAATAGCGAAATTCACTTGACTACGGCTTTTGCACCGATTACAATGACCATAGACAGAAACAAAGGAGGGCTAGCGATGAAGAGATGGTTTGCGTTGCTGCTATCGCTGTGCCTTGTGCTGGGCGCAATGAGCGTGACGGCACTGGAGCAGGCGGCTCAAATCCTGCCGGGTGAAACGGTCAGCATCCAAAGCACCCAGCAGGAGCATATACAATATTACCATTTCAAGCCGGACACCTCCGGGATCTATGTGTTTTATGATTTGGCAGAGGGGCTGGAGCCCAGCACCCTCACCGTTGCCGATGCCGCTGCGCCGGATACTTTGCTGGCGCAGGGGACAGGACGTGTGTCCTTTACGGCGCAGGCAGGGGTGACCTACCGGTTTGGTGTGGAATGTGAATGGGTAGAGGGCGGCACGGTGGATTACAGCTTCCGGCTGGCTCAGCCCACGCAGGTAGAGCGGCTCAGCATCCAAAAGGCGACGCTGGAGCAGGGCTTTGCCGGAGATGTGGGCACATTGGCACTGGCGTATACCCCGTTCAGCTCCGGCGCGGAAATTTCGTGGAGCAGTACAGATCCGCAGGTGGTTACCGTCACCGGCGACCAAAACGGCGCGGAATATACGCTGATAGGCGAGGGCAAAGCCGATATTGTGGCATCTACTGCCGACGGAAAGACGGCGAAGCTTTCCGTCACGGTAAAAAGCATGGACGTGCTGACTCAGGAGATTCCCGTGGAGCATACGATTCCTGCCAACGGCGGCCGCTACGCTACTACGGAGCACAGCTTCCGCTTCACTCCGGAGGTCGGCGGCAGCTATGCCCTGAGCGTTCAGTTTGATGAAAGCCTTCCGGTTTACCATGACCTGCAAATGTCCATCCTCACCGGTGAGGGCTATGTGTATAGCGGAGATGTACTGCGATTCGATGCGGTTGCGGGGAACACTTATCAGTTGGATGTGGAATTTTGGGGAATCTATGACGAAGCGGTGACCTACCAATTCGTTGTACAGCCCTGTGTGCCCGGCGAGAGCATCAGCCTGATCAGCGCGAAGGATGTGGAGTATGTTGGAAGCTCTTTGCTGGTGCAGGTGGAATGGAATCCTAAAAACAGCCTTTTAAAGGAGCTGACATGGAGCAGCTCCAATCCCAATGTGGCACAGATTACAGCCCCGACATGGGAATATGCCACTGTGGAGCTGCTTGCTCCCGGTGAGGTAGTCATTACCGCCTCTACGGAGGACGGCCTGCTGGCGCAGCTCCCCCTGACGGTGTATGCCGCGCCTGCTTTGGTTGAACTGGTGGAGAGCGTGTCGAATCCTGTGACGCTTTTGGGCGGCGGCTATACGGATATTTCCTTTACCCCGTCAGCCACCGGCTATTACCGGCTCACCTCCGACAATGCTTCTTTGGGCGCGAGCCTGTTTGCCGACAGCAGCGATAAGGACGGAGAAGTGCTGTATTATATGGAGGCCGGACAGACCTACTACGGCGGCGTAGACAACTACTCCGACGGCATAGCCTCCGGCAATCTGTACATCGCGCAGGCACAGGTGCTTCTGCCGGTGGGCATGGAAATCACCAAGCTTCCCGGAAACACCGTGTACTTGAAGGATACCTTGAAGGATATGTGGACCTATCAGCTTTTGGCCGGACTGGAAATGGATGTGAGCTGGTCTGACGGAGCTGTGACCCAATGGCGTTTTGACGAAGAAGGGCCGTATATCGGCCACGAGTATTTGGACTGGAAGGTTACCGCCGCGGCTGACGGAAAAACCGCTCAGCTCCAGCTTTTCTGCAACGGCGCGACAGCCCAGTGCACGCTGACGCTGCTGAATAAGACAGTCACCGGAGTTACGCTGCTGGATGCCAGTGTGCTTAAGATCGTAGAGAATTCCTGCGGCATAGATATGGGGAACGGAACGTGGTATTATTATCCCTATCTTTCCGGTATGCGCTGGGTGAGGATTCATTTCAGCGACGGGAGCATCAGCACCCTTCGCCCGGATCAGCAGCTTTACGGCTACTACGTGACCTGCACCGACAGCCAAATGGACACCCCTTGGGTCAAGGGCGGGCAGGCCAGTGTGACCTATGGCTATATGGACTACACTGTGGAGCTGGAGGTACAGATCATCGACAGTCCGGTGGAGCGCATTGAGCTGGTTCACCCCCCGGTCGATACATTTGTTATTGGAGATCCTGACTTCTTCTCCGGCGTAGATGCGTATTATTTCGCGCCGGACCGGCTAAGGGATTTCATTGATGGACTGTCCTTCCAAATTTGGTATAAAGACGGCACCACCAAGACTGTGGCCTTTGAGCAAATTCAATGGGAGAAGGTTATGGGCGAGGAATATCCTTGCGTGGATGGCTATCCGCTTGGGCTGTTTGGCGAACTGCTTACGGCAAATGAGCTGATTGAAGCCCCCTGTGAGAAAGAGGGAATCATTGAGTATATGGGCGCGGCCGTAACCTATCCCATCTATTTGGTGGAAGGGCTGCCCCAGCCGCCGGACACTCCCGCAGATCCTACAGACCCCTCTGACCCAACAGACCCCACTGACCCTTCGGGGACGGAGGATCCCTCTGGACCCACAGATCCCGCCGGAGGGACGGATCCTACAGATCCCGCCGGTACTGCAAAGCCCGACGACCAGACCGGTCCTGAGGATCCCGCCGCACCCACAGATCCGGCAGATTCCACAGCTCCCTCCCAAACCCAGCCCACCCAGCAGACCCAAGCCCCCACGAATCCGGCTCAGACTTCAGATCCGGTACAGTCCGAGGGCTTGCCCGGTTGGGCAATCGCGCTGATAGTCATTGGCGCGGTAGTGTTTGCGGGAGGTGGGGTCGCTGGCTGGCTTTGGTGGAAAAAGCATATGTAAAATACGGACGGAAGCCTGCATTACCGCAGGCTTCCGTTTTTCGGTTGACAATTGACGGTTTTTTACGGGCATGAGGATCTTATTGTTATTGCTATGGAAACATTTCCTGTAGGGGAGGGTCACCGACCCGCCCCCTACCCGGTATTCCCCAAGAGGGAGCATGCCCAAAAAGGGGAGTTTAGGTTGACTTTGGCGGATGAAATGGGTATAATACAATAGAAAAATTATGGAAATAACGGCAGGTAACGATTATGGCCACAAATAAGCAAGA
>CAZAOL010000093.1:0-6116 GCA_964486785.1 uncultured Oscillospiraceae bacterium | reverse complement strand
ATGGAGCCCTTGGCAACCAGATTGTCAAAGTCGATCGGCTCGTCCAGCATATCTGCGGTCAGACAGCCGCCGGAGGGACCGCCGGTCTGAATGGCCTTGAAGGCCTTGTCATCGGGGATACCGCCGCCGATGTCGTAAACCAGCTCACGCAGGGTGGTGCCCATGGGAATCTCCACAAGACCCACATTGTTGACCTTGCCGCCCAGAGCGAACACCTTGGTGCCCTTGGACTTCTCAGTGCCGCAGCTTGCAAAGTCCGCAGCACCCTCCCGGAGGATGTAGGGCACGCAGGCCAAGGTCTCTACGTTGTTCACGATGGTGGGCTTGCCCCACAGACCCTTGATAGCGGGGAAGGGAGGACGGGGGCGGGGCATACCCCGCTTACCCTCGATGGAGTTCAGCAGAGCGGTCTCCTCGCCGCAGACGAACGCGCCTGCGCCCAGACGGATATTGGCCTGGAAGCTGAAGCCGGTGCCCATGATGTTCTCGCCCAAAATGCCGGCATCGTTCATCTGCTTGATGGCGTTGCGCAGACGGTTGACGGCGATGGGGTATTCCGCACGGACATAGAAGTAGCCCTCGGTAGCACCGATGGCGTAGCCGGCGATCATCATGCCCTCGATAACGGCATAGGGGTTGCCCTCCAGAATGGAGCGGTCCATGAACGCGCCGGGGTCGCCCTCGTCACCGTTGCAGACCACGTACTTCTGATCGCTGACGGAATTGTAAGCAAACTGCCACTTGCGGCCGGTGGGGAAGCCGCCGCCGCCGCGGCCGCGCAGACCGGATTCCAGAACCTCGGCAATCACCTGCTCGGGCTCCATGGTCAGAGCGCGCTTTAAGCCCTGGAACGCACCGTAGCCCATGGCCTCCTCGATGCTTTCGGGGTTGATGACACCGCCGCCGTGCAGAGCAACGCGGCGCTGCTTCTTATAGAAATTGATGTCGTCCTGCTTGGTTACCTTTTCGCCGGAGCTGGGATCGACGTACAGCAGACGCTCTACGATCTGACCTTCCATGATGTCCTTCTGGAAGATCTCCTCCACGTCCTCCTCACGGACAAGGCGGTACAGAGTGTCTTCGGGATAAATCTTGACAAAGGGGCCCTGAGAGCAGAAGCCAAAGCAGCCGACGAGGTTCACGGTGACCTTGTCCTGCAGGCTGTTGGCCTCCACCAGCGCGTCGAACTTCTCCTTGATCTCCATGGAGTTGGAGGACAGGCAGCCGGTACCGCCGCACAGCAGGATGGCACGCTTACCGTTGGTGCCGTCCAGCTTGCTGTTGAGGGCCGCGGTACAGCTACAGATCTTGGAATCTAACTCAGCAAAATTTTTCATCAGTTTGCACCTCCAAGCGCACGGTATTCTTCAACGACCTCGGCTACCTTGTCCACAGTCATCTTGGGGTAGACCTTGCCGTTGATGGTGACGGCGGGGGCAATACCGCAAGCACCGATGCAGCGCAGAGCGTCAATGGTGAACAGACCGTCGGCAGTGGTCTCGCCGGGAGCAATGCCCAAAATCTCAGAGAACTTGTCGATGATCTGCTGGGAGCCCTTAACATAGCAGGCCGTACCCATGCAGCAGCCGATGATGTACTTACCCTTGGGCTCGAGAGAGAAGAAGGAATAGAATGTGACTACGCCGTAAATCTCCGCAACGGAAATTCCGGTCTTCTCCGATACGATCTGCTGCACATCCAGCGGGATATACCCGTATTCGTTCTGGATGTCGCTCAGGATCATCATGAGGGGAGTCCTTTCGCCTGCGTATCTGTCGCAAATCTCGCAGATCTTCTTGACGCCCGCTTCGCTGATATGAGCCATAATTTACCTCCTACTGATAAATGGTTTGATAAGTGCGCGGTCAAGCGGGGACCGCTGAAAACCCACCTCCGGAAAGGCTCGCCAAAGGGGAGTTTTCAAAGGTTCCCGGCGGGAATTGCGCGCCAAGGGCGCAAAAGCCCGAACTTAAGAGAATTATACTATTTTTTTCCGGTAAAATCAATAGGTATATGAGTATTTGTTTATAGATAAATTTGGATTTATTAGAAAATAAATTAGGTGATTTGAATAAAGCCCGTGAAAAAGCGGGAGGGCAAGGCCCTCCCGCAAAGAGTTGGTAAAGTGATATGTCATTGTTATGTTCAGTTCGGGCTTCTCCTCAAGGAGAAGGCTTCGCGGGGATTCCTCAGCAAAGGCATTTAGCCCCCGTCCAGCTCCACCCGGAAGATTGGAGCAGCCGGGGCGGTGGCTTGGTCGGGCACATAGGCTGTGTTGCAGCCGCAAAGCGGCGCAAGTGCCAGAAAAGGGCGGCAAGCCGGAATGATCTATGCTTTATTGGATAACTCCATTCTTGCCGTCTGCAAAAGGGCTGCCTTTTCGTTGGGGAGCGTTTCGTCCACGACCTGCTCCAGCAGCCGGTTCAGACAGTTGCCCAGCTCCTTGCCGGGGGCAAAGCCCAAGGCGATCAAATCGCTGCCGCTTACTGCCAGATCCTTCAGGCGGAAGCAGCAGTCCTCGGCATAGAGCCGGTTGAGAAGCTGCCGGATCTCGGCGGCTTCGGGGTGGGTGCCGATGCCTGTGCCCTTGCTGCCCATGTCCGCCTGTTGAAGCAGCAGGAGCTGCTCCACCGTGTCCTTGCCTAAACGGCTCAGCCGGCGGCGAAGCTGTTTTCTGTCCGGCTCCAGCCGGGTCATATGCTGCTCCACCAGCGTTACCACCCGCTCCCGCAAGGCGGTGGGGGCTTTCAGGCGCAGCAGGATCTGGTTGGCAAGCAACGCGCTTTCCTTGGCGTGACCGTAGAAATGACCGATGCCCCGGCTGTCACGGGTGAAGGTGGCGGGCTTGCCCACATCGTGCAGCAGCGCGGCCCAGCGCAGTGTAAGCTGGGGCGGTACACCCTCGGTGACGTGGGCGATGTGGGTATACAGGTCGTAGGCGTGGTAGGGGGAGTGTTGGTCGAAGCCTACCGCCGGGGCAAGCTCCGGGATGACTTGGGTGAGGATGGAGCTGTAGCGAATGAGATCTTCCGCGGTCATCAGAGGGAGAAGTTTACATAACTCCTCAAACACCCGCTCTCTTGCCAGTGCGTCCATCAGGGGGGCTTGCTGCGCCATAGCCTTTTCCGTATCCGGATGGGGGAAAAGGCCGTATTTCACCGCAAAACGCACGCCCCGCAAGATCCGCAGGGCATCCTCCTGAAAGCGTAAGGTGGGATCGCCTACCGCCCGAAGGATGCCGCCCTTCAGGTCGGCTTCACCGCCAAAGGGGTCGGCAAGTCCGCGAATGGGCGACCATGCCATGGCGTTAACGGTGAAGTCCCGCCGGGCCAGGTCTTCCTCAATGGTGGGGACGAACCGTACCCAGCCGGGGTGACGGCTGTCGGTGTAGCCCCCCTCGGTGCGGAAGGTGGTGATCTCCACCACGCCCTCGGGGAAGATCACACCCACCGTGCCGTGCTTCAAGCCTGCCAGCACCAGCGGGCGGTGGGAGAACACCGCCTGCAATTGCTCCGGGGTGGCGGCGGTGCACAGATCGTAATCGTGGGGCGCAAGCCCCAGCAGGCTGTCCCGGACGCAGCCGCCTACCGCGTAGGTAGGAAAGGAAGCCCCTTCCAGAGCTTCCAAACAGTTCATAACATGATTCGGCAGATACAAAGGACTTCCTCCTTTCTGAGGTATGGATTGGGATGGGGTCACCGACCCTCCTGTAGTTACCGCCCCGGATGACGTACATTGCGGTCGATTCGTGAATCGCCCCTACTAGCTTGTTAAATCTAAAGCTTTCGTTTTTATACTCCCCCCGGCTTCGTTTTCAACGAAGCCACCCCCCCTCATAAATGCGGGGGGCGAGGGCGCGGGGGATAATCCCTCCGGCACGGCTTGCGCCGCGCCACCTCCCCTCATAGGGGAGGCTTGGGGGATCATTTTAAGTCCATTTGCTGGTTGATCTCGTCCATGGTCAGGGGACGGAGGGGGTCTTGGGGAGCTTCTTCCTGATTAGAGGGAGCGTCGGCGGTTTCGGAGCGGGGCTTTCTGAAGGGGCGCAGGCTGCACAGGTTGGTCAGCAGCCACACCGCCAGACCGGCGTACAGCAGCGGCTCGGTGCGGTCAGCAAGGCTGACGATGCACAGGTACGCACCGCCCAAGCTCCAAAACAGGCTGGTTTTTCTTGCGCCCAGCCCTACGTCAAAGGTTGCCAAATGGTACGCTGCCAGCATGACGAAGATCAGGGCAAAAAAGGGCAGCAGGAACAGCCCGAGCTGGGATTCGTTGCCCCACTGCTTTCCCAGCAGGAAGATACGCAGTCCCAAATAGATGCTGACCACCGCGTGGCACAGGAAGAAGGGGGGCTTGCCCTGATACCGTGCCAGTGCCACAGCCGCCATAGCTGCCGAGGCCGCCAGTCCGAAAACGCCGGCAAGGGTGGACAGAAACTCTCCCGCGCCCAGCAAAGGCAGCGCGGAGCTGAGGATCCCCACAAAGGCAAAGCCGCAGCCCACCGCGGCAGAAATGGAGGGCGGGAAATTGTCGGAAAAGCCGCCGTTTGCCTTCAGGCGGGAGCAGGTGTAGACGATCAGCCCCAGCAACGCCGCGGTGACGATGACCAGCAGCCACCAAGCCACCGGCTGGGGAGCGTACAGCCCGTCCTCGTCCGCGCCTTTTCCGAAGGTTTGCAGCCGCAGCAAAAAGCCCAGCACGGAAAACAGCAGCACGATAAACGGCAAAAATCTGGGGCGGAGAAAATGCTTCATAGGAATTACCTCCCGGTCATAGCAATGAGATTACAGATACCGTACAGCACCGGCTGGTGCAGCAGGTAGATAATGAGAGAGTGCCGCCCGCAGAAGCGCAGGGGGCGAAGCAGGGGATGGTCTGCTGGAATCTTGGGGAAAAGCGAGGTTTTGTTTTTATACAAGGTTTTGCCCAATGCCGCGCCCAGCAGGAAAAATCCGAAATGGGGCAGCAGAGGGAAATAGTCGGAGCTGGCAAAGCCGTCATAGCGGAAGCCGAAGGGAATGAGCCATGGGCTCTGCACCAGTACGGTTTCGGTGTAGAAGCCGGCGGCTACTCCAACCGCGCCCAGCAGCGCAAGCACCCACCATGGGAGCTTTTTCACCGCCGGCCACAGCAGCATACATACGCCCAGACAATGCAGCACGCCAAAATAGATGATAATGCTGCTGTCATAGCCCAAAAAGCTCATGGCAACGGTGACGGCGGTACAAAGCATACCGCTGCCAAACACGATCAGACCCCGGCGCACCGAGCGGGAGCCTAAGGTGACGCAAATACCGGACAGGATCAGGAAGATCACGCCGCCCCAGTCCTTGATTAGGGCAAACCATTGGGGATAATCCCATTCCACAAGTCCGAAAAGCTCCACTAAATCGTAGACGAAATGAACGGCGACCACCGCAAGGATACAGATTCCCCGCAGGGCATCCAGCTCCCAAATCCGTTTTTTCACGATTGCGCCTCCTTGGCGTTGGCTTCCTCCTCCAAGACACGGTAGGCGACCTTGCCCACCAAGGTCTTGGGAAGCTCACCGCGGAACTCGATTTCTCTGGGCAGCGCGTATTTGGCGATATGCTGGGCGCAGTAGTCCAGCAGCTCCTGCTTCAGCTCCTCGGTAGGTTCGATGCCCGGCATGGGGACAACGTAAGCCTTCACCCGCTGAACCCGGTAGGGGTCTTTTACCCCAATCACGCAGGAAAGCAGCACCTTTTCGTGTCCGTCGATGATGTTTTCAAGCTGGGAGGGGTAGATATTATAGCCGGAGCTGATGATCATTCGTTTCAGCCGCTGACGGAAATAGATAAAGCCGTCCTCGTCCATGTGTCCCAAATCGCCGGTGTGTAGCCAAATGCGGCCGTCACCGTGGCTGCGGAGGGTTTGAGCAGTCTCCTCGGGAGCGTCCATATAGCCCAGCATGACCGTAGGGCCGGACAGACAGATCTCGCCCTCATGGTTGGCGGGCTGCTCCTCGGTGGTGCCGACCTTGACGATTTTATAAAAGGTATCCGGGAAGGGAACGCCGATAGAGCCGGAGCGGGCATAGTCCTTGGGGGTCAGGCAGGAGGCGGTGACACATTCGGTGGTGCCGTAGCCCTCCC
>CAZAOL010000092.1:0-6146 GCA_964486785.1 uncultured Oscillospiraceae bacterium | reverse complement strand
TCCGCCGCCATCGGCGGACGCTCCGGCAACCGGGGCCGCTGTGCCCAGCCCTGCCGTCAAAGCTACGGCTACAGCCGCTGGGAGGATCGTTACCCCCTGAGCCTGAAAGACAACTGTCTGATCGGCTATCTCAAGGAGCTGGAGCACATGGGCGTTGCGTCCATCAAGCTGGAAGGGCGGATGAAGCGTCCGGAATATGTGGCGGCGGTCACCGGGGTATACCGGCAGGCACTGGACACCGGCGTGGTGACCCGCTCCATGCTGGAAACCCTGCAAAAAGCCTTTAGCCGTCAGGGCTTCACCGACGGCTACTATACAGGCCGTACCGGCGGTGCCATGTTCGGCATCCGGGACGATACGAAAGCCGATCCCGATTTTATGAAGGCCATGCGTCAAACCTACGAGGCTACGGAAAATCCCCTTGTTCCCGTCACCTTCGACGCCACGATCACCGCAGAGGAAAGCAGCCTGACTGTCACCGACCCTCAAGGCCGCCAATGCACCGTGCAAGGCCCGAAGCCGGAGGTCGCCCATCGGCTGCCGCTGAGCTACGAGCTGTTCAGTGCCCGGATCTCCAAGACCGGCGGCACACCCTACCACTGCACCGGCGTTACCGCCATGATCGATCCCGGTCTGACCCTGTCCGCCGCGGCGATCAACGCGCTGCGCCGGGACGCTCTGGATCAGCTCACCGCTCTGCGGGCACGGCGGGATATCCCCCGTGTACTGCGTCCGAGAAAGGCGGTGCATCACCGGGGCTTCCACGGCCGTCCCAGCCTGACGGTGCAGGTCACCCGTGCAGATCAGATCACACCCGGACTTTTGAGGATGGCTCCCTCGGTGCTGTATGTGCCGCTGCATATTCTGGCGGAGGATCCCCGGCTTTGCCGGAATCTGACCCGCCGTGTCACCGTGGCGGCGGTGCTGCCCAGGATCTGTCACGACAGCGAGCTGGACAAGCTCCGCGCTCAGCTTCGGTCTGTGCGGGATCAGGGCGTGAAGGCCGCGCTGGTGGGCAATGTAGGACTGCTGCTTCCCGTCCGGGAGGTGGGCATGAAGGTTCACGGAGATTTCGGCCTGAATCTTTACAATTCCGGCTCTATGGAGATCGCCCGGGATCTGGAGCTGATCTCCGCCACAGCCAGCTTTGAAATGACCCTGCCCCAGATTCGGGATATGAGCAAGCCCATCCCCTGTGAGCTTTTGGCATACGGACGTATGCCGCTGATGGTGACGGAGAACTGTCTGTTCCGCAACCGGGCGGGAGAATGTAGCTGCCATCAGGGCAATACCCGGCTCATGGACAAGACCGGCGCGGACTTCCCGGTGATCCGGGACGGCGCGAGCTGCCGCAGCGTGCTGCTCAACGGCAAAAAGCTGTACTGGCTTGACCGGCAGGCAGATCTGGCGAAGCTGGGACTGTGGGCAACACGGGTGTATTTCACCACGGAAAACGCCAAAGAGGTGGATCAGGTGCTGTTAAGCTACGAAGCCCCCGCCCCCTTCGACCCCGGCGCGTATACCAGAGGTCTGTATCTGCGGGGGTTGGACTGAGAAGCTTAGGTATCCGTTTGTGGAAAATGAAACCGTTTAGGAACGGATTTCTTGGTGCTGCGCTCGGCCACCTTCCCCTCGGGGGAAGGTATGCGGAGCTAGGAATGGGGAGCTTACCGAACTCCCCCCGGCTCTGCGCGCCACCCCCCTCTTAAAAGCGGGGGGCAAGGGGTGCGTCCGTTACCCTCTCCCGGGGAGAGGGTGGTTTCCGTAGGAAACCGGGAGTGGGATGGCGATATGCCGCGGCTTTGGAGGAAGTCTGTTATATGACGGTAATGTTTGGTTTACCGCCCGTATTCCCCTTCCGACCTCGCTACGCTCGGCCACCTTCCCCTCGGGGGAAGGTATGGGGAACGGATTCCTCGGCTGCGGTCGGGATGACATACTACTTTATGGACACTATGAGGTACAAACCCTTCCCATACACGTTTTTCTTTTGAAAGGAATTGTTATGCAACTGATATTAGCATCCCAGTCGCCCCGGAGGAAAGAGCTTTTGGGGCTGTTTAAGATCCCCTTTACCGTCCGGGTAGCGGATATTGACGAGACTATGGATCCCGCCGCCGACCCCTATACCGAGGTGGCACGGGTAAGCCGGCTGAAGGCGCAGGCTGTCCCGGCCGGGCCGGAGGACGTGGTGATCGCGGCGGATACCATCGTGGTATGTCAGGGCAAGGTCATGGGGAAGCCCCACAGTGAAGCGGAAGCCAAAGCCATGCTTCGTCTGCTGTCCGGCACAGACCATCAGGTGATGACCGGCATGACGGTGCTGCGTGGGGATCAGGCTCTGGTGGTCACCGAGGTCACCGACCTGCACTTCCGTCCCCTTTCTCAGGCGGAGATTGACGGCTATGTGGCCTCCGGCGAGCCTATGGACAAGGCAGGAGCCTACGGGATCCAGGGCGGTGCCGCGCTGTTCTGTCAGCGGATGGAAGGCGATTATTATAATGTAATGGGGCTGCCGGTGTGCCGGCTGTCGCAGCTTCTGCGTCAGATCGCCCCGGAATGGATGGGAGATTAGCTATGAGACATTTTTTCAGCAACCGCATACGGATCGTGCTGATCGCCGCGCTGCTGCTGGCAGGCGTACTGGCGGTAGCCAGCAGTGTCACCAAAAAGAGCATCCCCACCATTGTGGTGCAAAGCGTGCTGACCCCTCTGCGTGCCGGTGCCAACGCCCTGACCAAGCAGGCAGAGCAGATGTACAATTATATGTTCCGCTACGAGGCGTTGCAGGCAGAAAACGAAGCTCTGAAGGCGGAGATCGCCGAAATGCGGGAGGAGAGCCTGATGGCGGATTCCATCTCCCGTGAAAACGACCGGCTTCGGGAGCTTTTAGAGCTGCAAAGTGCCAACGAGGACTATGTTCTGGTAGACGGCTATGTGATCAGCCGCAGCTCTACCGACTGGACCAGCTCCCTGACGGTGAACAAGGGCACAGTTCACGGCATCGAAACCGGGATGTGCGCCATCACCGAAAACGGCGAGGTGGTGGGACTGATCACCGAGGTAGGGATCAACTACTGCACCGTCAAGACCGTGCTGGACTCCTCATTGGAGATCAGTGCCAGCATTGCCTCCTCCGGCTACTCCGGCATGGTGCAGGGCGGCTATACCACCGGACTGGAGGGGCTGCTCCGCATGGACTATCTTCCCAGCTCCGCGGTGATCCGCAACCGGGATGAGGTGGTCACCTCCGGCTCTACCTTCTATCCCAGAAACCTGATCTTAGGTCACGTGATCGACGCGGGACTGGGGGATACCGGCGTGGAAAAATTCGCCATCTTAGAGCCTGCCGCCGATATCGGTGAGCTGGAGCAGGTGTTTATCATTACCGAATACAATCCGGGGTGAGCCATGGCAAGACGTAAGAAAAACGAATTTCGCCCGGACTCCGCCCGCACGGACGTTTTGGGCAAGCTGCTGCTGACCCCAAAGCAGCGGCGGAGCTTCCTGCGGTGGCTGCTTTACTGCGGGGTGTGCTTGTTCGCTCTGCTCTTGCAGGACGTGGTGATGTGCCGGGTATCCCTGCTGGGAGCTACCACGGATCTGGTGCCCTGCTGTATTTTGGCGATCTGCATTTTACAGGGCGGAGAAAGCGGAAGCATCTTCGCGCTGTTCGCGTCGTTGATATACTATCTGTCGGGATCTTCCCCGGGAGCGGTGTGCATCCCGCTGATCACCTTTTTGGCGGTGTTTGGCGCGGTGTTCCGTCAGGCATACCTGCGGCAGGGCTTTTTTACGCTGCTGCTGTGTCTGATAGTGACCATGTTCTTTTATGAGCTGGTTACCTTCGCCATAGTGCTGTTCTTGGGCTACACCTCCGCCGACCGGCTGGGGACGTTCCTTACCACCGCCGCGATCACCCTAGCGGTCACACCGCTGCTTTACCCCATCCTTATGTCCATCGGAAAAATCGGAGGAGAAACATGGAAAGAGTAACCCGATTTCGGGCAGGCATCCTGATTTGTGTCTTTCTTTTGATCGTAGGTCTGTACAGCTTCCACCTGTACCGTATCCAGGTGGTGGATACCGGCGGCGATACCAACAATATCACCACCTTTGAGACCCGCACCCGGGTCAAGGCTGCCCGTGGCAATATTCTCGACCGAAACGGAAATACTCTGGTGACCAACCGGGCCAGCTATGACCTGACGATCAACCACTATGTGCTCACCAGCTCCGCCGATCCCAACGGCACGCTTTATGAGCTGGTACAGCTTTGTAAGGAGCGGGGGCTGGAATACACCGACCATCTGCCCATCTCCAAGAGCCAGCCCTTTGAATACACTCTGGACGAAGCCTCCGCAAGCTGGCAAAATAATTTTCAGGCATTTCTTGCCTACCGTGACCATTTAGATTCCGACATTTCCGCGCCGCTGCTGATGCGAAAGCTGCGGGAAAGCTACCAGATCCCCGAGGATTGGAGTGACGAGGATGCCCGGATGGTGCTGGGACTGCGCTATGAGCTGAGCCTTCGCTTCTGTGTGGCAAGTCTTTCCAACTATGTGCTGCTGTCGGACGTGGACAACGATACGCTGGCGGCGGTGCTGGAGCTGAATATACCGGGCATGAATGTGGAATCCGCCACCGTCCGGGAATACAGCACCGCTTACGCGGCCCACATCCTTGGCTATGTAGGCGCGATGAACGCGGAGCAATGGGAATATTACAAGGAGATTGACGGCTACTCCATGGACGCGCTGGTGGGTCAGACCGGACTGGAGCAGGCGTTTGAGGAATATCTCCACGGTACTGACGGTGTCCGTGTGGACGTGGTGACCAAGGACGGTACGCTGGTGAAGTCCTACTACGAGGAAGAGCCTGAGGCAGGACAGAATGTACAGGTGTCCGTGGATCTGAATTTGCAGATCGCGGCGGAGGATACCTTGGCCCTGATCGTTGAGGGCTTGCGCAGCGAGGACACCTCTCAGAAGGGGTGGGACGCTCAGGGCGCGGCGGTGGTAGCAATGGACATCAAGTCCGGGCAGGTGCTGGTATGCGGCAGCTACCCCACCTACGACCTGTCCACCCTGTTTGAAAACTACAACCAGCTTCTGGATGCGGAGCTGCAGCCCATGTACAACCGGGCATTGCAGGCGATCTATCCTCCCGGCTCTACCTATAAGCTGTCCATGACCGTAGCGGGCATCCAGTCCGGCCAGATCGGCAGGTATACCCTGATTGAGGACAAGGGCAGCTTCACCAAATATGCCGGCTTCCGGGCAAACTGCCTGACCTATACCAACAACGGCCGTACCCACGGCTATATCGACTGCACCGATGCCCTGAAGGTATCGTGCAACTACTTCTTCTACGAGCTGGGCGACCTGATGTCCATAGAGGATATCGACAGCACCGCCAAGGGGCTGGGTCTGGGAGAATATACCGGCATCGAGCTTTATGAGGCACAGGGCTACCGCTCCAACGCGGAGACAAAGCAAACCCTGTACACCGGCGACGATGCCCGGTGGTATAAGGGCGACCAGATCCTTACCGCCATCGGTCAGTCGGAAAACCGCTTTACCCCCATGCAGCTTTGCAGCTATATCAGCACCTTAGCCAATCAGGGCACCCGGTATAAGGCAACGTTTTTGAATCGGGTGGTATCCCCGGACTACCGGGAGGTCGTGTACGAAAACAGCACACAGGTTCTCAGCGAAATGGAAATATCCGACGAGGCCTATGACGCGGTGCTCACCGGCATGCAAAAGGTGGCATCGGAGTATAGCGGCACGGCATATAAGATTTTCGGCGACTATCCCATCCCCGTGGCTGCCAAGACCGGCACAGCCCAGACCGGCATCAAGGACCACTCCGACAACGGCGCGTTTGTGTGCTTCGCTCCCGCGGACGATCCTCAGATCGCGGTGGTGGTCTACGGTGAGCGGGCAGGCAGCGGCAGCAACCTTGGAAATGTAGCCAAGGCGGTGCTGGATGCCTACTTCGGCGTAGACAGCACCTCCGACCTGACCTCCGGCGAGAATCAGGTGGGGTAAGTTCAGAATTATGATGTCCGCCCCCGCATCCGTAGGGCGGGGGGAGCATCCTCGCCCCCCGCATTTATGAGGGTAGCGAAGCGATTCTAAATC
>CAZAOL010000091.1:0-6148 GCA_964486785.1 uncultured Oscillospiraceae bacterium | reverse complement strand
ACGATGAGGAGATCATCAAGGTCCATGTCCACACCAACGATCCCGGCAAGGCTCTCCATGAGGCTATTGAGTATGGCTCCTTTGTTACGGTGAAAATCGAAAATATGCGTCTGCAGCATACCGAAAAGGTGATGACCGAGGCGGAAAAAGCCCCCAAAATCGCTGAGCCGGAGAAAACCTTCGGCGTGGTTTCCGTGTGCGCCGGTGACGGCATTGCCGATGTGTTTGTGAATTTGGGCGTGGATGGCATCATCTCCGGCGGTCAGACCATGAACCCCAGCACTCAGGATATTTTGGAGGCGGTGAACAAGGTTCCTGCCGAGATTGTCTATGTGCTGCCTAACAACAAAAACATCATCATGGCGGCGGAGCAGGTGGACGCGCTGACTCCCAAGAAGGTCATCGTGATTCCCAGCAAGACCGTGCCTCAGGGCATCACCGCTATGCTCAGCTTCGACCCGGAGGGTACGGAGGAAGCGAATACTCAGGCTCTGACCGACGCCCTGCCCGCCGTGGATACCATGCAGATCACCTATGCTGCCCGGAACTCTGATTTCGACGGCTACGACATCCATGAGGGTGACTATTTGGCACTGTACGGAAGCCAGCTTTTCGGAACCAGTCAGGATATCAAGGTGCTGCTGAAGTCCCTGGCTCAGAAGGTGCGGGACGACAGGAAGGAATATATCACCATCTACTACGGCGCGGATGTGAAGGAAAAGCACGCCCAAAAGGCGGCGGATATTTTCGCGGAGCTTTGTCCCAATGCGGATGTGAATCTGCTTAACGGCGGTCAGCCGGTGTACTATTACCTGATTTCTGCGGAATAAAATGATTGTAATGCAAGGTCCGCTGCCGCTGCAGCGGACCTTCCGCCCTTGATGGGCATACATACGGAAAGGGGGATGGGGATGAAGGGAATCAAAGCAATCGCGGCTTGGTTCCGTCGGATCGGCGACTATCTGGAGCCTATGGGTATCCGCGTTCACGCGGCCTATACCAGCTTTTTTCTGATACTGTCCGTATTTCCGCTGCTGGTGCTGCTGTTCGGTGTGCTGGGCTATACCTCCTTCGGGCTGGAAGAGGTGATGGCTCTGGTATCCCAGCTTTTGCCGGAGGCTCTGCTGGGGCCGGTGGAAAAAATCATTTCCGGCGCGTATGAACATACCTCTGCCATGGTGCTTTCCGTTTCTGTGCTGACGGCGATCTGGTCTGCCAGCCGAAGCGTTTTGGGACTGATGGAGGGTCTGAACGCGGTATATGGCTTGAAGGAAAACCGAAGCTATTTCCACACCCGCAGCATCAGCGCGGTTTACACGGTGCTGTTTCTGGGAGTGCTGGTGCTGACGCTGGTGCTGTATGTGTTCGGCACGATGATACTGGACTTTCTGCGTATGACCACCAATCCGCTGCTGATGCTGCTGATGGATCTGCTGGATCTGCGGATGCTTCTGCTGATGCTTTTGCAGGTGCTGCTGTTTTCCGCCATGTATTCGGCGTTGCCAAACCGCCGTCATTCCCTTATAAAAAGCCTGCCCGGGGCACTGCTGGCCTCTATGGGCTGGATCGGATTTTCCAAGCTGTTTTCTTTGTATGTGCAGTATTTTCCCAATTACGCCAACATCTACGGCTCGGTGTACGCCGCGGCGTTGGCGATGCTGTGGCTGTATTGCTGCATCAGCATCGTGTTCTACGGGGCCGCGCTGAACCGGGTTTTGATGGAGCGCAAAAGAAATTCACGGTAAATTTACGCTCTGTTCATATTGGGCGGCTATGCTGGTTTAACACGCGATCGGGGTAAGCTTTCGGGAGGGTCGATGACCCTCCCCAACGGGAATTATTTTCATAGCAAGGACAGTATTTTATGATCAACCCAATGGGGATGATCCCTCCGGCACGGCTTGCGCTGTGCCACCTCCCCGGAGAGGGGAGGCAGTGCGGAAAATGGGAGGACGGAAGATGTTTGGGACGGTGACGGCCAGCGTCAAGGAGCTGACACAGGAGCAAAAGCAGCGGTACAATGGGGTGTACTGCGGCATTTGCCGCGCCATTCGCACGCAATGCTCCTCCTTAGCCCGGCTGGGACTGAGCTATGACATGGCGTTTTTGGCTCTGCTGCACATGAGCCTGTATGAGCCGGAGGAGTCCGCCGGAAAGCGGGCCTGCGGCCTGCATCCGGTCAAGCCCCGTCCATGGCTGGACTGCGAAAGCATCCGCTACGCGGCGGATATGAATGTCTTGCTGGCATACTACAAATGTCTGGACGATCACATGGATGAAAACAGCGTGTCCGCCCGTGTCATGGCAAAGCATTTGAAGCCGCTGCTTCCCCGGATCCGGCAGAAATACCCCCGGCAATGTCAGGCGGTGGAGGATGGACTTCGGGAGCTTCAGGAGCTGGAAAAGGCGGAAAAGCCCCAGCCGGATCTGCTGGCTGGCTGCTTTGGCAGACTCATGGGAGAGCTGATGGTATATCGGGAGGATCACTGGTCGCCCACCCTGCGGCAAATGGGACTGTATCTGGGACGGTTCATTTACCTCGCGGACGCGGTGGTGGATCTTAAGAAGGATGAAAAGGCCAAGCGGTTCAATCCTTTGTCCGGCCAGGAGCTTTCCCGGTGGGAGGAGTGTCTGGTGCTGGATATGGCCCGGTGCACCGAATATTTTGAAAGGCTGCCGCTGGTTCAGGATAAGGATATTTTGGACAATATTCTTTACAGCGGCGTATGGATCAGCTACAGAAAGCATAGGATAAAGGAGAGCAAGGATGAGGGAAGATCCCTATAGCGTACTGGGCGTAAGTCCCGACGCCTCCGATGAGGAGATCAAGCGGGCATACCGCCGTTTGGCAAAAAAATATCACCCGGATCTCAATCCCGGCGATGCCGAGGCTGCTAAGCAGATGCAGCGGATCAACGCCGCCTATGAGCAGATCCAAAACAAAAATACGTCCTCAGACCCCTTCCGGGGCGCACCGGAGCCGGAGGGCGCGGACCGGTATTACCGTGCCGCCTATCAGTATATCCGCTTCGGAAGATTCCGGGAGGCGTTGAACACCTTAGACGGTATTTCTGGGCGGGATGCCCAATGGTACTACCTCAGTGCCCTTGCCAACGACGGACTGGGCAATCAGGCTACCGCCTTGGAGCATATGCGCCGGGCTGTGTCTATGGAGCCGGACAATATGACCTATTTGCAGGCTTTGGACCGGCTGCAAAACGGCGGACGGGCATATTCCCAGCGGGCGGAGAGCTTTGGCGGCTTCACCGGAAGAGTCGATCCCTGCGCCAATCTGTTTTTGTGCTGGCTCGCCAATATGTGCTGCTGCCGGTGCTGCTAGCTTGACAGCGGCTTTATGCCGTGTTATCATCGCAAGGACAACTGGATAACTGCTTCGTGGCAGGGGCGGCGGTGAACCGCTTCTGCTGAACAAGAAAACCGGGTGTAAATCCCGGACGGTACCGCCGCTGTAAGTGCAGAGGTGTCCTCCTTCGGCGAAAGCCGGTCACTGGGGTATTCCCCGGGAAGGCGGAGGGCGGCGTGGAGTCCCAGCTCCGGATGCATAAGTCAGAAGACCTACGAGGCAGATAACTCCTGCGCGCTGCGGATCACAGCGCGTGCTGTCACGGAAAAAACGGCCGTGGCACCCTTAGGGTGCCACGGCAATTTGATTTTCAGGAGGTAATAGTGTGAAAAACAAGAAGCTTTTGCTTTGGCTGGTGTCTATGGTGGCACTGGTGGCGTTGGTCGCTTTGATGGTCGGTCTTTGGATCGGCACCCGGCAGGAGCCGGTGGAGGGAACTAAGACGATCTGCGTCACTGTTGTCCATAGGGATAGCTCGGAAAAGGTGTTCGACATTGAAACCGACGGGGAATATTTGGCTGACGCGCTGCTGGGCGAGAACCTGATTTCGGGAGAAATGACCGAATACGGACTGATGATCCATGCCGCGGACGGTGAGGAAGCGAACTGGGATACGGATCAGGGCTGGTGGCAGATCTTCGAGGGCGAGGAGCCTGCGACCCTGGGCGCAAGCAGCATCGTCATTGAGGATGGAGATAGCTTCCGGCTGGTGTATACCGTTGGGTAAGCTGAATGTCCGCCATATCGCCCTGTTCGGGATGCTGGCGGCGTTGACCTTTGCCGCCAAGGTGGCCATGGCGTTTCTTCCCAACATCGAGCCGGTGAGCCTGATGGTGATGGTGTTTGGGGCGGTGCTGGGATGGAAGGCCTTGTTTCCTGTATATGTATATGTAACGGCGGAAATCCTGTTCTACGGACTGGGAACGTGGAACATCAACTATCTGTATATTTGGACTGTGCTGGCGGTGGCGGCGATGGCTATGAGAAAATGCCGCAGCCCGCTGGCATGGGCGATGCTGTCCGGGGCGTTCGGGCTGCTGTTTGGCGCGCTGTGCGCGCCGGTGGATCTGGTCATCGGCGGCTGGGGCTATGCGGTGAGCAAGTGGATATCCGGGATTCCCTTCGACCTTGCCCACGGTATCGGTAATTTCACAATCGCGCTGGTGCTGTTCGTGCCGGTGCGCTGGGCAGTGGAAACGGGCATGAAAAGATTGGAGCGGTAACTATGGAGCTTACGCATACTGCCATTCGGGAGGGACGGCTGTCGTCGTTTCTGCTGGGGGAGCTGGGGATGTCCGGCGGTCTGATCAACCGGCTGAAATGGGGGGACGCGATTCGGGTGGATGGCGTTCCCCAACATACGGACTTTCCGGTGAAGCCGGGAAATGTGATCACAGTCCGGCTGGATGAGCCAAGGCCTGAGTATCCGGCGGAGGACGGCGCGCTCTCCATACTGTATGAAGATGCCCATCTGCTGATCGTGGACAAGCCTGCCGGGATGCTGATCCATCCTTCCCGTTCTCAGAATACGGGAACGCTGGCGAATTTTGTGGCGGGACATTACCGCCGTACCGGGCAGAGCTCCGCGTTCCATCCGGTGACAAGGCTGGATCGGGATACCTTTGGGGTGGTGCTGCTTGGTAAAAATTCCCATATCCACACACTGCTTCAAAATACGTCCATTGAAAAAACCTATGAAGCGTTGGTTTTCGGCTGCCCGCCGGAGGACGCGGGCAGGGTGGAGGCATCCATCGCCCGGCGGGAATTGCCCAGCCTGCTGCGCTACATCGATTCTGCCGGAAAGCCGGCGGTGACGGAGTATCGGGTGCTGGAGCGGTTTGGGACACATTCCCGGCTGTGGCTGCGGCCTGTTACCGGGCGTACCCATCAGCTTCGACTGCACTGCGCCCATATAGGCTGTCCGATTTTAGGCGACCCCCAATACAACACGGCGGCTTCGGCGGCATTTTCTCAGGAAATGGGGCTTTCTTACCAGCTTCTGTGTGCCAAACGGCTGGAATTTTGCCATCCGGTCACCGGAGAACGGCTGTGCGTGGAGAGTGGGCTGGGGGTGGTATGACCCCTCCGGCACGGCTTACGCCGCGCCACCTCCCCTAAGAGGGGAGGCTGCCACTATTATCATCGAAAAAGCACGCTGCGGGATGCAGCGTGCTTTTGCATCTTTTGCTATTTAGCTGTCGCTGGGCTTGGGCTTGCGGTAGTGGCGGCGGCGGTAATTATTGCGCTTGGGCTTCTCTGCCCCTTCCTGTCCTGCTTCGGCGGGGGCTTCTGCCGGCTTGGGCTCCCCGGTCTGGGGTCTGTCCTGTCCCCGGTTCTTGCGGCGGCGGTTACGGTCCCGTCTGGGCTTGCTTTCCGATTCCTCCGCGGCAGATTCCGGCACGGGCTCGTCTACTACGGCTTCTTCCCGGTAGCGGAATTTAATGGGGTCTAAGAAGGCGGGAGCGTCCTCGGCGGGCTTTTCCCGGCGGGGGCGTTTGCCGCTGCCGGAGATGGGTGCCCAATCCTCCGGAATGGGAGGGTCGGTCTTCTTTGCCTTGCCGTTGCGCCATACGGCAATATCCTCCACAGAAAACTGGTGGATGGTATCCGGGTCCTTCTCCATCCGTACCTTTACCTTTTGCCGCAGCAGGCTAAGCTCCGTGACCGTGCCGCGACCCTCCGGCGTATCTACAAAGGATTCCTCCTTGGGGCTGCGGCGCAGCAGATCCTCATAGGCATCCTGCTCGTATTTCAGGCAGCACATCAGCCGTCCGCAGGTGCCGG
>CAZAOL010000090.1:0-6263 GCA_964486785.1 uncultured Oscillospiraceae bacterium | reverse complement strand
CGAAAGGAGCTTCTATGGCAGCAGAGCGTAATCTGTATGCCAAAGAGGACCGCCGCCTGCGTAAGCGGACGGGGGAGGGGGTAGACCCGGTTTTTCTCATATTGGTGCTGATGCTGCTGGCGGTGGGGCTGACTATGCTGTACTCTGCCAGCTTTGCCCAAAGCCAATATGATACGGGCTACCAAATTACTACAAAATATTTGCAAAAGCAGGCAATCTGCGCGGTGCTGGGGCTGGGCTGTATGTGGGGCTTCAGCCGGATCCGCGCGGAGCTTTGGCTGAAGCTGGCATGGCCCATTTACGGCATCAGTATTTTGTTGCTGCTGAGCGTGCTGGTGGTAGGACAGAGCGTCAACGGGGCGCGGCGGTGGATCAACATTGCCGGAATTCAGTTTCAGCCTTCAGAAATCGCGAAATTTGCCATGATCGTTTTGTTCGCCCGGTTGACGAAGCTGTTTGGCTCAAGCGCGAAGGACTTTCGCCACGGTGTGCTGGGCTTCGGACTGGCACTGCTGGGAATCTTAGTCCCGCTGGCGTTGGAAAAGCATCTTTCCGCAATCCTGCTGATTGGTATGGTGGGAGTGGCGATGATGTTCGTCGCCGGAACGGGGAAAAAGTGGCTGGGAGCGGGAGCGGCGGCAGCCGTTGCCTTCGTCGCTGTGTATATCAGTTTCATGGGCTATGCCGGTGACCGGGTCACCGCATGGCTGCACCCTGAGCAAGATCCCGGAGATACCGGCTATCAAATCCTGCAATCCCTCTATGCCATCGGCTCAGGAGGGGTGTTCGGACTGGGGCTGGGAAAGAGCAGGCAGAAATATCTGTATTTGCCCTTTCAATACAATGACTACATCTTCGCGGTCATATGCGAGGAGCTGGGACTGGTGGGCGCGCTTTTGATCATTGCGCTGTTTGCCGCAACCATCCTCAGGGGATACTGGATCGCTTTGCGGGCAAGAGATCGGTTTTCTACCGTGCTTGCCGCGGGCTTGGTGACGCTGATTGCGGTGCAGACCGCGCTGAACCTTGGGGTGGTAACCAATCTTTTGCCGTCCACCGGTATCGCGCTGCCCTTTTTCTCCTACGGAGGTACTGCGCTGGCAGTCAATCTGGGAGAAATGGGAATCGTTTTGAGTATTTCCCGGCAGCGAAATCAGACAAAACTACAGGAGGACCTGTTATGAATGTGATTTTTACCTGCGGCGGTACTGCCGGACACATCAATCCGGCCATCGCCGTGGCGAATATACTTAAGGAGCGGCATCCCGACTGCCGGATTCTGTTCATTGGCGCAAAGGGACATATGGAGGAAAAGCTGGTGCCCAAGGCGGGGTATCGGCTGGAGTGCCTGCCCGGCTCGGGACTTTCCAGAGGCAAGTCCCTGAAGGATATAAAGAAAAACGTGAAGGTTGTCACGGATTTGCTGGGATCTATTAAAATCTGCAAAAAAATCATCAGAGAATTCGGCGCAGATGTCATTGTGGGAACAGGCGGCTATGCCAGCTTTCCCGCGCTGCGGGCGGGAGCTCAGTTGGGGATCCCCACCTGTGTCCATGAAAGCAATGCCGTTCCCGGTGTGACCACCAAGCTGGCTGCCAACAAGGCAGACCGGGTGCTGGTGTCCTTTGCGGAGAGTGCCCGGTATTACCGTCACCCGGAGCGGGTAGAGGTGGTGGGCATGCCTGTGCGAAAGGAATTCATCTCCACAGAAAAGGAGCAGGCGCGCCGGGAGCTGGGTCTGGACAGCCGTCCGTTGGTGGTATCCGCATTTGGAAGCCTGGGTGCCCGGGCAATGAATTACGCCGTTGCGGATATGCTGAAGCTGGAGCAGGAAAACGGCTTCCCCTTCCAGCACATCCACGCCACCGGCAGCTTCGGCTGGGAGTGGATGCCCGACCATATCAAGCAGATGGGAATTTCGCCGGATAAGAGCGTGGATATGCGGGAATATATTTATAATATGCCTACGGTCATGGCGGCGGCGGATGTGATCATCAGCCGCGCGGGTGCGTCCACCCTCAACGAAATCGGCGCGTCGGGAACGCCTTGTGTTCTGATTCCGTCACCCAATGTTACCAATGACCATCAGACCAAAAACGCAAAAATTCTTGCCGACCGGGGCGGCGCGGTGCTGCTGCCGGAGGGAGAGAATATGGGCGCGAAGCTTTATGAAACGGTGACACAGCTCCTGAATGACCGCAGCCGCAGAGCGGAAATGTCCGCATCGCTGCGTAAGCTGGTGGTACTGGATTCCGCGGAGCGGATTTGTGATATGATTGAAGCTTTGGCACAGAGATAAGGAGGAGCGACATGGACAATCGAAAGAGAAGAAGACCTGCCCGGGCCGCGGCGAAGACACAGCGTCCCGAGACACCGGAGGTAGTCTATACCCAGCCGGAGACTATGGACAGGAAAAAGCTGACAGTGCGGCTTCTGACGCTGGCGGCTGTGGTGGTCGCGCTTTTTGTGGGCTTCTCCATATTTTTCCGGGTGGATAATATCGTGGTGTCCGGAAACCAGAAGTACAGCGCGTGGGTCATCCGCGAGGCGTCCGGTATTCAGGAAGGGGACAGCCTTCTGTCCTTCGGAAAGGCGAAGGCCTGCGGAAAGATCGCGCAAGAGCTTCCCTATGTGCAGGTGGTTCGAATCGGAATCAAGCTGCCGGGTACGGTGAATATTTATATTGAAGAGGTGGAGATGGTATACTCCATTCAGGATCAGGACGGAATCTGGTGGCTTATGACCTCCGAGGGCCGTCTGGTAGAAAAAACTGCCGCAGAGGAAGCAGCGAAGCACACTCAGATCAAGGGCTTTGTGCTGAATGAACCCCAGGCAGGAAAATTCGCCGTGGCATATGAGCCGGAAGAAGATACTTCCGAACCGGAGGAAGACGGGGAGACGGAGATTATCGTTACCAATGCCGAACGGCTGAACCTTGCGCTGGAAATCATGGTACAGCTTGAGCGCAATGGAATCATCGGGCAGGTAGCCAGTGTGGATGTCACAGAAATGGGGGATATCCAGCTTTGGTACGGTACGCAGTATCAGGTGCTGCTGGGCGAGCCTGTGAAGATTATTGAAAAGGTGGAGCTTTTAAAGAACACCGTTTCCAATATGGGAGGCCACCAGACCGGCATTTTGGATCTGACATTTTCCACAACTGAGGGGGCTGCAGTGTATAAACCCTTCGAATAATTACAAAAACTTACGCAAAATCCGATAATTTCTATTGACGAGAGCGAATTTTCGGGATACAATATATCAGTACGAAATTAAATAGTCGCAGTGGGCGCGTTTGCCCCCCTGCGAACCCATACATAGGAGGAACGAAAAATGGCTGAAGCATATCAGGATCGCGTAGTTAAGATTAAGGTGATTGGCGTCGGCGGCGCCGGCAACAATGTTATCAACCGCATGATTGAGTCCGGCGTGGACGGTGTGGATTTTGTCGTGGTGAACACCGATAAGCAGGACCTGAATAAGTCTATCTGCAAGAATAAGCTCCAGATTGGCGAGAAGCTGACCAACGGCATGGGCGCAGGCTCCAAGCCTGAGGTGGGTCAGAAGTCCGCGGAGGAGTCCAGAGCTTTGATTGCCAAGGCACTGGAGGGCACCGACATGGTGTTTATTACCGCGGGCATGGGCGGCGGCACGGGCACCGGCGCAGCTCCCATCGTTGCGGATCTGGCTCATGAGGCCGGTATCCTCACCGTTGGCGTTGTCACCAAGCCCTTCAAGTTTGAAGGCGCGAACCGTATGCGTCAGGCCGAGGCTGGCATCGAGAATCTGGCGAGCAAGGTGGATTCCCTAATCGTGATTCCCAACGATCGGCTGAAGTACGTTACCGATCAGAAGATCACCTTCGCCAATGCGTTCGGTATCGCGGACGATGTGCTGAAGATGGCGGTTACCTCCATCTCTGAGCTGGTAGGCTTCTCTACCCGCGTGATCATCAACCTGGACTTTGCGGACGTTTCCGCTGTTATGAAGGACGCGGGCCGCGCGCACATGGGCGTGGGCATCTCCTCCGGCCGCGAGAAGGCGGAGCAGGCGGCTATGGCGGCTGTTGCCAGCCCGCTGCTGGAGACTTCCATCAATGGCGCGACCGGCGTGCTGGTGAACGTTACCGGCTCGGCTGAGCTGACCTTGGATGACGTGGAGACTGCCGCCGGCATCGTGCAGGAGGCTGCCAATCCCGAGGCTAACATTATCTTCGGTGCCACCTACTCTGAGGAGTTTGAGGACGAGATGCGCGTTACTGTTATCGCCACCGGCTTTGAGCAGAAGCCGGATAGCGAGGAAAAGCCCGTTGCGGGTGCGTCTGCGGCTGGCAAATCCAGTGCTGACGATGATATTTTCGCCATCTTCAAGCGTTAAGTAAGCATGATACGCATCCCGGACGGCTGTCCGGGATGCTTTTTCTGCACAGGAGGCAGCTATGGACGCATATCACGCGCTGGCAGCCAGCTATGACCGGCTGACCAACGATGTAAACTACCGTCAGACCGTGGATTTTTATTGGCAGATTCTTCGCCGTGAGGGGGTCAATCCCCGTACCGCAGTAGACCTTGCCTGTGGCACAGGCTCTGTGGCGGTTTTGCTGGCGCAGGACGGACTTCAGGTGACCGGTGTGGACTTGTCTCCGGAGATGCTCACGGCGGCCTGTCAAAAGGCGCAGTCCCTGACAAACCGGCCTATGTTTGTATGCCAGCCCTTGCAGGAGCTGCGGCTGCCCCGTGGTGTGGATCTGGCGGTTTGCGCCTTGGACAGCATGGATTATATTACCGAGCCTGCGCAGTGCCGCCAAGCCATCGCTAGAGTGTATAAAGCGTTAAATCCCGGCGGAATCTTTATTTTTGACGTCAATACCCCTGAAAAGCTCCGGGCTATGGATGGTCAGGTCTTTCTGGATGAGGATGATGATGTTTACTGCGTCTGGCGGGGAGAATTTGATGAAAATACCAACATCCTCTCCTACGGAATGGATTTGTTCCAAAGGGAAGGGGAGCGGTGGAAGCGCAGCTTTGAGGAGCATAGGGAATACGCATACTCCCGGCAGCAGCTAGAAAGCTATTTGGCGGATGCCGGTTTTTGCCGCATCCGTGTCTATGGCGATAAATGCTTTGATTCACCAAGGCCGGGAGAGCAGCGCATCTATTTCAGCGCAAGAAAGGGAATCAGGAAATGAAGGACTATTTGGTTCGCGGAATGAGCATGGACGGATTTGTTAAGGTGGTTGCCATACGCTCTACGGAGCTGGTGCGCCGCGCGGCACAGATTCACGGTACAACTCCAAATGCCACGGCGGCACTTGGCCGCGCATTGACTGCCAGCTCCATGATGGGTAATATGCAGAAGGTGGAAAACGGATCGATGACCCTGCAGCTTCGGGGCGGCGGGCCAATCGGGACAGTTACCTGCGTTTCTGATGCGCAGGGGAATGTCCGGGGCTGTGTCACGGAGTCGAAGGTGCCGCTGGTGGAGAAATATCCGGGTAAGCTGGATGTGGGAGCGACTGTGGGCACGAACGGCACCTTGACGGTGATTCGTGACCTGCAAATGAAAGAGCCCTATATTGGCTCAACGCCTTTGGTGAGCGGCGAGGTGGGAGACGATGTTACCGCCTATTTTGCCCAAAGTGAGCAAACACCTACTGCCTGTGCTTTGGGTGTTTTGGTAGATCGGGATCAGTCGGTGAAGGTGGCGGGCGGCTATCTGATACAGCTCCTGCCCGGTGCGCCGGAGGAAACCATTGATGCGCTGGAGAAGGGCATCCAGCGCGCCGGTGCGGTGACTGCCATGCTGGATGCCGGCTTGACTCCTGAGGATATCTTGGGGCAGGTCTGCGGAGAGCTGGGTGTTGTGTTTTTGGAAACCACGGAGGTCAGCTATAAATGCTACTGCTCTCGTAAGCGGGTCACTGCCGCGTTGATCAGCTTGGGCAAGGAAGAGCTGGAGGAGATCCGCGGAGAAGGGAAACCGTTCCCGGTGGAATGTCAGTTCTGTGATAAGCTGTATACCTTCACACCTGAGGATGTTGAGAAAATCTTGAAAAAAGTGTGAAAAACAACGTCATCCCGGGGAAAAACCCGGGATGGCATTGCAGGAATGTTTTGCCTTAAAAAGCGAAAAAAATGCTTGACAAAACTGCCGCTCGTGTGTATAATGGGTCATGTCGCTGAGGTCAGCACCATGTGCCGAAGCGTCCCTTGGGAGCATAGCTCAGCTGGGAGAGCACATGCCTTACAAGCATGGGGTCACAG
>CAZAOL010000089.1:0-6353 GCA_964486785.1 uncultured Oscillospiraceae bacterium | reverse complement strand
CCTTCATTTTCCCATCCCAAATCGAAGGTCAGATAAATGCAGCCATCATCCGGCCCGATGAACCACGCATCGTACATGGCATATTGCTCATTCAGCTCCATAGGAGTGTAAGGCCGTCCATTTTCATCCTTATTAGATCCCGGGCCATAGCTTATGTTGGTGGTATCCAGCTTTTCCAGCTCCGCCCGGGTGTCGCTGTCAATCCCCTCCTCCTCACGAATCGGCTCGGAGGGCGCAGTCGTTTGATCAGTCGCTTCCGTGGAGGGGGCTGTCTGCCCATGGGGCTGGGTTACATTTTCCTTAAATAGAGATTCTTTGAGCTTCGGCGCGGCTGCACAACCGGTCACCAAAGAGAGTACCAGTAAGATACAAAAAACAATTTGAACTCTGCGCATCCGCCTCACCTCCATCTCTACGCTATTTTAATCCATAATATAAAGGATTGCAACCCCCAGCCGAAAAAACATCGGGTCCCCAGCTCAAAGTGTCCTTGCGAACACATGGGTTGGGGACCCGGCTGCTTTATTCGTAGTATTCCTCTGATTCCGCGCTGCCGGAGAACTGCTCCATCAGATCGGACAGCTCCTCCTCGGTCATTTGCAGAATATTGGTGTACTCCGGCATTTCAGGCAGCTCGCTTGCGTCGATCACCTCAAGGGTGACGGAGATATCGACCTCCATCTCCTCGCCGTAGCTTTCTACGGTATCGATGTACAGCTCCAGGGAATCCTCGTCGGACTGGAACTTGCCGGTGATGCCGGTTTCTTCGCCGTCCGCTTCCACATTTATGACGAATTCATGGCTTTCCTTGTTATAGGTAAAGCTTCCGGAGAACACCTTTGTTGCCTCAAAAGTAGCCCCTCCGGTGGTTTCCTCGGATTCAATCGCAGAAACGCTCAGAGTGTATACGTCCTCGCTCTCGCCAAGCTGGCGGGTCAAGACCGCTTCCATCATTTCCGGCTCTTCGCCCTCAGCACCGAAAGACACAGACTGGGTATACCTGTCGCTGGTGGTGGGGTCTACGCCCAAGACCAACTCCATGCTCATTTCACCGGCATCGCCGTCTACCGTCCCTGCCATATTCACAGCACAGCTCATCAGGTATTCGGTTTCCGGATGGATATTGGCGGTGATCACAAATTCCAGATCCACTTCCGCAAAGGCTTCGTTCAACGCATCTTTCATCTCTGCAAAGGGATCGCTCTGCACGGAATCAAGCTCCGCATCCCCCTCTTGGGCAAGCTTGGTTTCCAGCCAGTTGATAGCGGCATCCAAAACCGCTTTCACATCTGCGGTAGTCAAGCTGGTGGTGATGATGATAGCATCGACCTCTGTGCCGTAGACTGTGGCCTTGCCCTCAGTGGATTCTACCTTGATATTCTTGGCAGCCTCCTCAATGGCAGCTTCCAGCTCGCCCACAGAATCCATCGCGCCTGTGACGCTATCCGCAAGCGCGTCCATATCCAAACCGGACTGGCTCGCATACTCCTCATAGCTGGTGCCCATGAGTGCCCAAACGGCAGAGTCCTTCAAATCAGCACTCAGAGTATCCAGATTCACACCATAGGTTCCCTCGCCCAGCACAGCGGGGAGAGCCAGCGCGATAGCGGAATCCTTCAGGTACACACTCAGGTCAAGCTCCTCGCCATACATATTCGCGGTCAGGAAATCCGCAAGATAGCTGTTGCCGCTGTCCATATACAGCACATTCTCCACCATACCCATGGCACTGACGGTAATCTTGCCCTTATTCAGAACCTTATCCAGCACATTCAGCGTGGAATCCGCGCCCATGATCGCGCCGACGGTCTTGTCAATGGAATACGCAAGCTGCGCCTCGGGAGTCTTGGGTTCGGAATTACCGGCACCGCCATTCGAGTCGAGATTGGCGGCGTTGCAGCCAGCCAAAACCAGTGCCAAGCACATGATGACCGCCAGCAGCCGCGCAAAAACAGAAAGCCTTTTACTCATAACAGTTTTCCTCCTTTTATTAGGTAGCTTCAGCCCAATCCATGTTGGCATCCATCAAAGCCAACTCAAAGCCCTGATTGCGGAACGCATCAATGACATCCCCAAGCACCGCCGTATTGGTTTCGGAGACGGCATGCAGCAGATAAATCGCACCGCTGTGGGCCGCATTCACAATCTTATCATATGTCTTTTGCTGATCCGGCTGATTGTTCACATCGTAATCATAATGCGCAAAGCTCCACTCCACCGTGGTATAGCCCAAATTCTGAACTACTGCCAGCGACTGCTGGGAATATTCTCCCGTAGGCGGACGAAACAGGAACATTTCATAGCCAAAGTGCTCCAGCACATACTCGTGCAGATCGGTCACCTCCGCCACCATCTCATCAACCGTCAGCGTAGGCATGGATTTATGCCGCACCGAATGATTTCCCACAACGTGTCCTTCATCAATCATCCGCTGCACCAGCTCCGGGGAGCTTTTCGCGTACTGCATGGTGATGAAAAATACCGCCTTAACATCCTTTTCCTTCAAAGTATCCAGAATTAACGCGGTGTAGCCGTTTTCATAGCCCTCATCGAAGGTCAGATAGATCTTGCCGTCCGACGGCGCGATGAAATATGTACCATACTGACCGTATTTCTTCTGCGCATTGATGGAATCGTAGGGACGGTTTTCATCATCCGTGCTCGGCCCTAAGCCCCAGCCGTTGACCTTGGTATCCATGGCATCCAACTCCGCGCGGGTATACATCCCCTGATTCTGTGTCGGAGCTTGGGTGGGCTCAGTCGGCTGACTGTCCTGTGGCTCAGTAGAATCCGTGGGCGTGGGGTCTGTAGGCGCGGGGTCTGTGGGCGCGGGGTCTGTAGGCGCGGGATCTGTGGGCGCGGGGTCTGTGGGTGCAGCCGTGGAGTCTGTATCATCCGTTGCCGTTGTCCCCTGCAGCTTATCTTTTAGTCCTTGCGGCAGCGCAAGCTCCGGCTCTGTAGCGCAACCGGATACCGTTGCCGCCAGAAGCACCACCGCCATCAGTCCGGCAACCATCGTGTTCCATCTCATAAATATGTCCTCTATCTTTGTTGGTCTTTCCTATCTTATGCGGGAAACGCATTGATTACGTATATCAGAATCGGCAGCACCAGCGTAAAAATACTGATCATCCACGGATATACCGTCTTTTTAGAGCAAAGCATCAGCAGCACACAAAGCGCAGTCACCGCCAACGGCGCGAAAACCGCCAACTCCCGGGGCAACAGCATGGAGTAGCTGCCGTCAGACAGCAGACCGATTCCCACGCTCTTTGGCAGCTTAGCCAAATTCATCACAGCCAAATACACCGCCGCGATTCCCACCGGAACCGCCATCAGCACCGAGCGCATACGGTAGAGGTAGGACCAAATGATTTTCAGCACCTTGCCGGTACGCACCATCCCTTTCCGGACGCTTTCCCGGAAGGGTCTTGTCTTTTCACTTAGAGAATCCCATTTTTTCTGAACGGAAGCAAAGAAATTCATAATCACCCTCCCATGCTTGATACATTCTTAATGGTATCTTATCACACAACGCTTCAGGATGCAAGTCAGAGATTTATTCCAGCTCCCAACTACGTATAATCCTACAGTCGGTGATTGCTCCGTCCATCAGCTCCAGCACTGCCGCGCTGCCGCCATAAGAACCGCAGCAACCGGGATTCACCACCCACAGACCGTCCTCAAGCTGACAATAAGCACTGTGGGTATGACCGAACAGCACCGCCTGTGCCCCTACGGAACGGGCATCCCGAATCAGCGTTTCCAGTCCGTACTTGACTTGATGCAGATGCCCGTGGGTCATAAACAGCTTCACTCCGCACAGCCGCTGCACAAGGGTTTCCGGCGCGAAGCCGCAATCGCGGTATCGGTCGCAGTTGCCGGGGACTTGATAAAAGCTCATATGAGGAAACTCCTCCGCCATGACACTGCCATCCTCGAAATAATCTCCCAAATGCGCCACCGCGTCCGGCTGAAGCTTACGGATACACAGCCGCATGAAGCTCAGCGCGCTGTGAGAATCGGACAAAACAAGCAGCTTCACAGTTCACCTTCTCTCTTAAAATCGCATATAAATAGATAGTGACATTATATCAACAAACTCCACAGGAGGCAATGGGATTATGAAAAATTCTGACTCGTTTTCCGCTGCCATGCGCATGGCGCAATCCGAAACCGGGCAGCAGCTTTTGAAAACGCTCCAGTCTCAAAACAGCGAAACGCTGGAGCGTGCCATGGCACAGGCCGCATCCGGCAATACGGAGCAAGCGAAGCAGACCCTTTCCGCTTTGCTGCAATCCCCTCAAGTCCGGCAGCTTTTGGAGCAGCTTGGGAGGGACGGCAATGGATGATTTGGAGCAAAAGCTGAACGCCGTGCTAAACGATCCGCAAATGATGCAAAAGCTCATGTCCGTAGCCCAATCCTTAGGAACGCAAGCACCTCCCACCCCGGATAGCCCGGCGCAAAGTAACGAAGGGATTCCGGAGCTTGATTTGGGGATGCTTCAAAAATTGTCCGGGCTGGCGCAAACAAGCAGCATTGACAAAGATCAGCAGGCTCTGCTGCGTGCCCTGCGCCCCTATCTCAGCCGGGAGCGAATCTCCAAGCTGGAAAAAGCCATGCGCGCCGCAAAAATGGCGAAGCTGGCTTCCGGCTTTCTAGGTACTCGCGGCCTACAGCTTTAACAGGCAGGTGAAAAAATTTGTATACCAGATACATCCCCCAGCCGGATGGAAGCTACCGACGCAGCCGAATTCCGGATCCCAAGCCCCACACGCAAGCCCCCCGCGCGGATTCAGCATCTCCGCCAAAGCAAGGCTGCCCCTACCGTCACGAACACCCTCCCAAGACCGAGCCGGCTGGGGATGCCCATATCGGGAGCTTTCTTCGGAAGCTGCTTCCCGATGATTTTGACACCTCAGATTTGCTGATTGTCCTGCTGTTACTGCTGATGGCAGGAGACAGTGACGAGGATAAAAACACCGCCCTGCTGACTTTGATTATCTATCTGTTCCAGTAGGCACGGCGGAAATTTGTTGAATTTGTCAATTGCCACCTTTTTCGCTGTCATATATAATGAAAAAAAACACAGGGAACATTGACGCGCTCCGCAAAAGAGGTGACCCCATGAAAAAGAATCTGCGCAAAATTATCCTTGCGGTTACCGCTACAGTGCTATTGATCGCGCTGTGTGCCGGCATCCTTTGGCTATATATCCGCCACACAGACTACGGCTTTGCCCGGACGGTTTCCGATGCCGAGGCCGCCCGGCGCACACAGGTAGTCACCACCGCGGAGCAATGGCTGGGAAGCAACGAATCGGACGGCAGCCACCAAAAAATCATCGACCTATATAACAGCCACACCCCATTAGCGCAGGGCTATGAGGTTCAATATAGCGATAACTGGTGCGCAACCTTTGTCAGTGCAGTGGCCATTGAGCTGGGGATAACAGACATCATTCCCACAGAATGTGGCTGCCAGCGGCAAATCGGGCTGTTTCAGGAGCTGGGCTGCTGGGTAGAAGACGATGACTATGTCCCCCTCCCCGGCGACATCATCTACTATTGCATGGATAACCGGTCCTCCGGTGACTGCACCGGCTGGTCTGACCATGTAGGCATTGTGGTGGGCACCTCCGGACGGCGGCTCAAGGTGATTGAGGGAAACTATTCCAACCAGGTCACCTACCGCTACCTGCCAATCGGTCATTCCACCATCCGGGGCTACGCCGTTCCAAATTATCACAATTAAAAAACAGGGCAGTAAGCACTCAAGGTCATTAAGTTGAGAAAACCTTGCCATTCCGACCGAGCGCAGCGAGTGGAGGAATCCCCATTCTCCAAAAGGAGATCGCGGATCGCCACACGCTTCGCGCCGGCAATGACAGGCTAAACTTAATGACATTGCGTATGCACTGCCCTGTTTTCTGTTATCTAGGCACTAAGCCCACCTTTTTGTAGACCTTCCGCAGCGTCTTCTCCGCAACGTAGCCCGCCTTTTGCGCGCCGTCCCGGTATACGCTTTCCAAATACGCCTTGTCCTTCATCAGCCGGGAAGCTTCCTCCCGGATGGGACGCAAATGCTCCACAACCGCCTCGCCTACCACAGGCTTGAATTTTCCATAGCCGCAGCCGGCGAATTCCGCTTCGATTTCATCATAGCTCTTGCCGGTGACCGCGGAGTAAATGGTCATAAGGTTCGCCACACCGGGCTTGTTTTCCTTGTCGTAGCGGACGCAGTTTTCTGTATCGGAATCGGTGATTGCCCGCTTAAACTGCCGCATGATCACCTCAGGCGGATCCATCAGCAGCACCCGTCCGGTGTCCTCATTTTCGGACTTGGACATCTT
>CAZAOL010000088.1:0-6379 GCA_964486785.1 uncultured Oscillospiraceae bacterium | reverse complement strand
AACTATGGGAAAAGATGTGATCATCGCCTGTGACTTTGCCAGCGGCAAGGAGACGCTGTCTTTCTTGGACAAATTCACCGACCGCAAGCCCTTTGTAAAAATCGGTATGGAGCTGTACTACGCCGAAGGGCCGGAGATCGTCCGCCAGCTCAAAGCCCGCGGGCACAAGATCTTTCTGGATCTGAAGCTCCACGACATTCCTAACACCGTGAAAAAGACCATGGCGGTGTTGCGGGAGCTGGATGTGGACATCACCAATCTCCACGCCGCCGGAACCTCTGCCATGATGCGCGCGGCAGTGGAGGGACTGACCCGAAGTGACGGCACACGCCCGCTGCTGATTGCCGTGACCCAGCTCACCTCCACAGACCAGACCGCTTTAGAGCAAAATCTGCTGATTCCCGCTCCCATGGAGCAGGTGGTGCTTCACTATGCCCAAACCGCTAAAAACGCCGGACTGGACGGCGTGGTTTGCTCCCCCTTGGAGGCGGAATCCGTGCATAACCGCTGCGGCAAGGACTTTCTCACCATCACCCCCGGTGTCCGCTTTGCTGACGGCGAAGTGGGTGACCAAAAGCGGGTCATGACTCCGGCGCAGGCCAAAGTGATCGGTTCAGACTATATTGTGGTAGGTCGTCCCATCACCGCCGCGGCAGACCCCGTCGCCGCCTACGCGCGGTGCGTTGCGGAATTCTGTGGCTAACCCTATCACCCCGTAGGGTAGGATCATGACCGCGCCCTACGAAAAACGCGTAATTATCCTCCGCACCCGCAGAGGCCTATCAATCGCCAATCTGATAAATAAGGAGCGATTATTCATGGAAACCTACAAAAGAGAATTCATCCAATTCCTGCAGGCCGCCGGTGTGTTGAAGTTCGGAGATTTCACCGCCAAATCCGGCAGAAAAATTCCTTACTTCATCAACGCCGGCATGATCAAAACCGGCGCGCAGATCGCCCGTTTAGGTGAGTTTTACGCCAAAGCCTACCTTGAAAAGCTGGGAAAACAGGAAGCTGTGCTGTACGGCCCGGCCTATAAGGGCATCCCCATCGCGGTGTCCGCCGCGGTGGCTTTGAGCCGGCAAGGTCTGGATCTCCCCTTCTTCTTCAACCGCAAGGAGATCAAAGACCACGGCGAGGGCGGCATCTTCGTCGGTCAGATCCCCCAGCCCGGTGAGCAGGTAGTGATCGTAGAGGATGTGATCACTGCCGGAACCGCCATTCGTGAGAGCATGGAGCTTCTGCGGGAGCTTTCCGGCGTGACTGTAGCCGCCGCCTTTGTCATGGTGGACAGAAAAGAAAAAGGGCAGACAGAACGCTCCGCCATGGCGGAGGTGGAAGCGGAATTCGGTTTCCCGGTGTACTCCGTAGTGGATGTATACGATATTTTGGAATATTTGCAGGAAGACCCCGCCAACAACGAAAATGTAGCACGGATCCGCAATTACCTCGCAGTGAATGGAGCAAAGCAATGAAGCATCTTTTAAAAATCACGGATCTGACCACTCAGGAGCTGGATGAACTGCTGCAAACCGCAGAGCAGATTATCGCGGACCCTCAAAAATATGCCCATGCCTGTCAGGGCAAAAAGCTGGCGACCTTGTTTTTTGAACCATCCACCCGCACCCGGCTCAGCTTTGAAGCTGCCATGCTGGAGCTGGGCGGTCATGTACTGGGCTTCAGCGAAGCCGCCGCCTCCTCTGCCGCCAAGGGCGAAAGCGTAGCCGATACCGCCCGTACCGTGGGCTGCTATGCCGACATCATCGCCATGCGCCACCCCAAAGAAGGCGCGCCCACGGTGGCGGCGGCAAAGGCAGGTGTACCGGTGATCAACGCCGGGGACGGCGGACATGACCACCCCACTCAAACACTGGCGGATCTTCTCACCATTTGGCGGGGCAAGCACCGCTTTGAAAACCTGACCGTAGGTCTTTGCGGGGATCTGAAATTCGGGCGCACCGTACATTCTCTGGTAGGCGCGCTGGCGCGGTATGCCGGAGTACGGTTTGTATTCATCTCTCCGGAGGAGCTGAGGATGCCCCGGTATATCCTCACGGACACCCTCGATGCTCAGAAGATCCCCTATCAGGAGGTGACCTCCATGGAGGAGGTCATGGGGTCGCTGGATGTGCTGTATATGACACGGGTGCAAAAGGAGCGGTTTTTCAACGAAGCCGATTATATCCGTCTGCGGGACACCTATATCCTCACCCCGGAAAAGCTGACCTGCGCCAAAGAGGATATGATCATCATGCACCCCCTCCCCCGGGTCAACGAAATCAGCGTAAGGGTGGACGATGATCCCCGTGCCTGCTACTTCCAGCAGGTGCTCAACGGCAAATTCATGCGCATGGCCCTGATCCTGAAGCTTTTGGAGGTGACGGTATGATCATCGGGCAAATCAAGGACGGCATTGTATTAGACCATATCACCGCAGGACGGGGTATGGAAATCTATAAGATCCTGGAGCTTAATAAGCTGGATTGTACGGTAGCTATGATAGAACGTGCCCCCAGCTCCAAAATGGGCCGGAAGGATATTATCAAAATCGGTCAAATTCTGGAGCTGGATTGGGATGTGCTGGGCTATCTTGACCCGGGGATCACCGTCAATATCATCCGGGACGGTCAGGTGGCGCACCGGCGGAAAATTTCCCTGCCCCAGCGGATCCGGGGCGTTTTGAAATGCAAAAATCCACGGTGTATCACCTCCACGGAGCAGGAGCTGGTGCATGAGTTCCAGCTCACCGATGCCGCCACACAAACCTACCGCTGCATCTACTGCGAGCAACGCCCCCATCGCTGATATAGCAACCCGTAAATGCGTAGATTCTTCGACTCGCCGCGCTCGCTCAGAATGACAGGAAAAATGATTCCGGGAGGGGCTTGCCCCTCCCGGTTTTCGTTTTTTGTCCATTGCATCTACCGATCAAATATGCTATGATAAGGAAAAATCACGAAAAGGAGCAGAAAATGGTTTTCGGCAAACATATCAACCGCTATTATTTGCGCTATTTGCACCTGCTCCTGCTGGGGCTTTTCGCGCTGGTTATGGTGGATATGCTGCAGCTTGAGATTCCGGAGCTGTATCAAATGGTAATCAACGGAATCGACCGGGGGCAGGTTACTGTGGATGGGGTCACCGTTCCCTTTGACATGGCCTTTTTGCTGGATAGGATCTGCCTGCCCATGGTAAAGATCATCCTTGCCATGGTGTTTGGACGGTTTTTATGGCGGGCCTGCTTCTTCGGGGTCGCCATTAAGGTGGAAACGGATCTGCGGGAGCGTATGTTCGATAATTCCCGCCGGCTGAGTCAGAATTTCTACCAGCACAGCAAGGTAGGCGACCTGATGAGCCTGTACACCAACGATTTGGATACCGTGCAGGAATGTTTCGGCTGGGGCATCATGATGTTCTTTGATGCGCTGCTGTTGGGAATTCTTGCGGTGGTGAAGATGTGGAATATGGACAAGTTCCTCACGGTGATGTCCATGATCCCCATGCTGATCCTAATGGTCTGTGCTACCTTTGTGGGACAGAGCATGACCAAAAAATGGGATATCCGGCAGGAGGCGTACTCCAAGCTGTCCGACTTCACACAGGAGAGCTTTTCCGGCATCTCCGTGATCAAGGCCTTTGTAAAGGAGCTTTTAGAGCTGGCAGCCTTTAAGCGGCTCAATGTGGAAAACGAACAGGCAAATATCTCCCATACAAAAACCGCCGTGTTCCTGCGGATCATGGTGATGCTGTTTGTGGAAAGCGTGATTTGCGTGATCTTAGGCTACGGCGGCTATCTGGTGCATCAGGATGTGTTCAACGCCGGTCAGCTTGTGGAGTTTATCGGCTATTTCACAGCGGTCATCTGGCCGATCATGGCGGTATCCGAGCTGATTGATATGTCCTCCCGGGGCAAGGCTTCCTTGCTGCGTATCAGCCGTCTGCTGGAGGAGCAGCCGGATGTGACCGACCGTCCTCAGGCACAGCCGCTGTCGCAGGTGCGGGGAAAGATCGAGTTCCGCCATCTGACCTTCCTCTATCCGGATATGGAGCACCCGGCCCTTGAGGATCTGTGTTTCACCGTTGAAGCCGGACAAAGCGTGGGCATCGTGGGAAAAACCGGCTCAGGCAAGACCACACTGGTGGATCTGCTGCTGCGAACCTACAATGTCCCTGACGGGATGCTGTTCATCGACGATAAGGACGTAAACGATGTAGCCATTGGCGACCTGCGTGCCGCCTGTGCCTACGTTCCTCAGGATAATTTCCTGTTCTCCGAAACCATTGAGAACAACATTTCCTTCGGTGTCCCCTCCGGGCAGACAGACGCGGTCATTCAAGCCGCCCGCCTTGCGGATGTGGACAGTAATATCCAAGCCTTCCAGCAGGGCTACGGAACGGTGCTGGGCGAACGGGGCGTTACCGTATCCGGCGGGCAGAAGCAGCGTATCTCCATTGCCCGCGCGCTGATGAAGGACGCGCCCATTCTGATTTTGGACGACAGCGTTTCCGCTGTGGACACCAAGACCGAGCAAGCGATCCTAACCAATCTTCGTGCCACCCGTAAGGGGAAAACCACCATCCTCATCGCCCACAGGATCTCCACCATTGAAAATATGGATAAGATCCTATTCCTAGAGGAAGGCCGTCTGACGGACACCGGCACCCACACCCAGCTATACCAACGCTGCGAAGCCTATCGCAAAATGGTGAATCTGCAGCGGCTGGAGGAGGAAGGAGCGCAGCATGAATAAATACCTTCCTCTGTTGATCGTGGGAGCGATCATTGGCGTATTCTCCCTGATTTTTCTGGTAGTCTATGTAGCAGATCTGCGCCGGAAGGACGACCGCAGCTCCGACCGCCGTATGGCGGACAGCGAGCTGATCCGCCGTCTGATCCGCTACGCCAAGCCCTACCGCAAGGAGCTGATCGCGGTATTTTTCGTGATGCTCCTGTCCATCGCCTATGATGTGCTGTCCCCTTTGATGGTGGGCAATATCCAAAAGCTGGTTCGGGAGGATTTTCTTCTTAAGGATCTGTTTGTCCGGGTGGCTGTGTACGCCGGGATCCTGGTGGTCAGCCTGATTGGCACTTATCTGCAATCCATGATCCTGCAAAAAACCGGACAAAAAATTCTTTCCGCGATCCGTCAGGATGTATTCACCCATATCAGCTCCCTGTCCCACGCCCAGTTAAATGACATTCCTGTGGGCAAGCTGGTGACCAGAGTATGCAATGACCCCAACTCCATCAGCTATATGTTTACCAATATTTTGGTCACGCTGGCAAAGAACGTCATGGTGATTTTCGGCGTGCTGGGTGCTATGCTTCTGCTGAACTACGCCCTGACGCTGATGGTGCTGTGTTTTGTCCCCCTTGTGGTGTTTTTCACCGTGGTGTTCCGCCGGTTCTCCCGAAAGGCACACCGCAGTGTCAATGACGCCACCACCGATATCAACACCTACCTGTCCGAAAATCTCTCCGGCATGAAGATCACGCAAATCTTCGGTCAGGAGGATCGGAAAATGGCGGATTTCGTCACCCGCTCCCGCAAGCTGCAAAAAGCCAAGCAGGCGCGTATGTATGTCTTCGGCATCTTCCGGCCCATGGTGTATATGCTGTTCATCAGCTCGAACCTGTTCCTGTTTTATCTTGGCGCACGGGGCTATATTGACGGGCTGACCTTCTTTGGACAGCAAATCACCAGCGATGTGGTGGTATCGTTCTATATGTATATCTCCAAATTCTTCAACCCCATCCAGACCCTTGCGGAGCAGTTTGATATGCTGCAGCGTTCCTTCGCTTCCGCGGAGAAGATCTTCACCATCATGGACATGGAACCTCAGGTCGTAGACGAGCCGGATGCTATCGACCTGCCGGAGATTCGGGGTGAGATCGAGTTTAAGAACGTTTGGTTTGCCTATAAGCCGGGAGAGTGGGTACTGCAGGATGTATCCTTCCACATTGCCCCCAAGCAGACCGTTGCCTTTGTAGGCTCTACCGGATCGGGAAAAACCACCATTCTCAGCCTGATCTGCCGCAACTACGACATTCAGAAAGGGCAGATCCTCATTGACGGCATAGACATTCGCAAAATCAAGCTCTCCTCTCTGCGCCGGCATTTCGGACAGATGCTTCAGGATGTTTTCCTGTTCTCCGGCACGATTCGAAGCAATATCGCCCTGCGGGAGGAGCGGTTCACTGACGCACAGATTATGGATGCCTGCCGCTATGTTAACGCGGATTCCTTCATCTCCCGTTTGGAAGGGGGGCTGGACGAGCCGGTTCGGGAGCGGGGCAACAATTTCTCCGCCGGACAGCGGCAGCTGCTCTCCTTTGCCCGCACCATCGTCCACCAGCCCTCGGTGATGATCCTGGACG
>CAZAOL010000087.1:0-6493 GCA_964486785.1 uncultured Oscillospiraceae bacterium | reverse complement strand
TGAAAATGATGGGCGCATGGAACTCCTACATTTGGCCCAAGCTGGTCGCCAACGACGACGCCCACCAGTTGATTACCAACGGTCTGCGTAACGCCTTTACCGACACCAGCGGTCAGGCCAACTACCCGGTGCAGATGGCTGCGGTCGCCATTGTGTCCGCGCCCCTGTTCATGGTGTTCCTGTTCCTGCGTAAGTACATCATGTCCGGCGTCAGCCGCAGTGGTATCAAGGGTTAGTAGACGTCCCTGCGTTTCGCGGGCCAAGGCAGGAGCATCCTCAGGGATGCTCCTCCCGGTGGTATTTCGGAACGTTTCAGCGTCTATAGCATAATAAAAGGAAAGGATGTAAATTCAATGAAAAAGAGGATTACAGCCGCGCTGTTGCTGGTTGTTATGCTGGCAGGTATGCTGAGCATGGCCGGTTGCAGCACAACCAGCAATGACGAGCCTAACTTTATCGTTCCCGAAACGGGCTTCGATCCCAATGAGGAAGTGAGCATCACCTTCACCCACACCATGGGCGCGAAGCTGCAGGAGATCTTGGATACCTACATTGTAGAGTTCAACAAGATCTACCCCAACATCAACATCACCCACCAGTCCGCCGGCGGCTGGTCGGACATCAACGGCCAGATTAATACTGAGATTGCCGGTGGTACTCAGCCCAACATCGCCTACTGCTACCCCGACCACGTGGCTATGTACAACATTGCCAAGTCCGTTGTGGTTTTGGACGACCTGATTGACAGCGAATATGTCATTGAGGGCACCAATGAGGTTCTGGGTCTGACTGCTGAGCAGAAGGCCGACTTCATCGAGAGCTACTACAACGAGGGTCTGGTTTACGGCGATGACTTCATGTACACCATGCCCCTGAACAAGTCCACTGAGGTTCTGTACTACGACAAGACCTTCTTCGAGGCGAACAACCTGACCGTTCCCACCACTTGGGACGAGATGTGGGAGACCTGCGAAAAGATTCTTGCCATCGACCCCGACTGCTACCCTCTGGGCTACGACGCTGAGGACAACTGGTTCATCACTCTGTGCGAGCAGATGAAGACCGGCTTCACCAGCGCGGAGGACGGCGGTCAGTACCTGTTCAACAACGATGCCAACAAGGCCTTCGTTAAGGAGCTGCGTGAGTACTATCAGAAGGGCTACTTCACCACTCAGGAGCTGTACGGCAGCTACACCTCCAACCTGTTCGTTGAGACTACCGACACCCGTTGCTATATGTGTATCGGCTCCTCCGGCGGTGCTTCCTATCAGATGTCCAACAACGACACCGATGACGGCAGCTTCGCCTTCGAGGTGGGCGTAGCCCCCATTCCCCAGTATGACGAAAGCAACCGCCGCACCATCTCTCAGGGCCCCAGCCTGTGCATCCTGAAGGGTAAGGACACCACTGACCAGCAGGTCATGGCTTCCTGGCTGTTTGTCAAGTTCCTGTGCACCAACATCGAATTCCAGGCTGAGTTCTCCATGGCTTCCGGCTATATGCCCGTTCTGAAGTCTGTCACCGAGAACGAGGCTTATGCCGCTTGGCTGGATAAGGGCAACGGCTACGAGTATCTGGTCGCTAAGTGCGTTAAGGTCGGTATCGACGGCCGTGACGACTACTTCGTATCTCCCGCCTTCAACGGCTCCTCCACCGCCCGTTCTCAGGCCGGTGCGCTGCTGCTGAAGTGTCTCAGCGGTGAAGCCACCGACGTGGATGCGTTGATCAATAAGGCGTTTGAAGATGCCATCGCCGAGTGCGAATACTAAGAAGCTATGAAGAAGCAGTATAAGCTTTTGTCTTTGCTGCTGGTAGTGTGCCTTGTAGTCGGCTGCTTTGCCGGCTGCAAGGACACCACCGACCCCGTGGATCAGCCCGCGGAGCAGCAATTTGTAGACTATGTAGCGCAAACCAAGCTGAATATGGACTCCGATACCTTTAAGCTGGAGGTTACCGTCAATAGCTATATCGACGGCGACACCACCCACTTTAAGGTTCCCACCTCTGTGGTTGACAACGGAATCCTGAAGGCACGTTACCTGTGCGTCAATACTCCCGAGTCCACCGGCAAAATCGAGGAGTGGGGCAAGAAGGCCTCCAACTTCACCAAGGAGACCTTGCAGAACGCCCAGTCCATCATTATCGAATCCAACGACGGCAAGCTCAACGCCGACTCTACCGGCGGACGTTATCTGCTTTGGATCTGGTACCGTAATTCCGAGACCGAGGACTACCGCTGCCTGAATCTGGAGCTGATTCAGAACGGCCTGTCCATTTCCTGCGGCACGGTGTCGGAACGCTACGGCGATGTCGCTACCCTGGCTTTCCAGCAGGCTAAGGCCAACAAGCTCTATGTCCACTCCGGTGAGGCTGACCCCGACTTCTTCTATGGCGATGCCTATGAGCTGGATCTGAAGGGTCTGCGTACCAACATCGCGCTGTACGACAACATGAAGGTTGCCTTTGAAGGCGTGGTCACCCGTAACAACAATAACTCCGTTTATGTGGAGAGCTATGACGCTGAGACCGATATGTACTACGGCATCTCCGTGTACTACGGCTTCGAGACCGGCGCGCTGCTGAATAATTTGGCAGTGGGCAATCTGGTTCGTGTGGTAGGCACAGTCACCTATTATGAGACGGGTGGCACCTATCAGGTTTCCGGTTTGGCTTACCGTGAGTTCAAGCCCGAAGATCCCGGCAACACCGTGATGATCAGCTCCGGCCATGAGGCCGCTAATGTGCTCACCAGCGCAGAGCTGTTCACTCAGGGCGAGGTGGAGATCGAATCCTTGGTATCCTTGGATGGCGATGAAACGGAAACCAGAACCGTCAGCTATGCCTCTATGGCAATGAACACCTCCATTTCCATGGAGAACCTGTATGTCAAGCGGATCTACACCACCAACAACGGCGGTGACTCCGATGGCGCGATGACCCTGACCTGTGAGGTCGATGGCATCACCGTGACGGTGCGTACCATTGTCCTCCGGGACGAGAACGGCGAGCTGATCACCGAGGACGATTTGCTGTATGAAACCATTGATGTCACCGGCATCGTGGACAGCTTCAGCGGCGACTATCAGATCAAGGTGTTCAGTATCAATGACATTGTAATCCACCCAATTGTTGATTAAGATAAGGAGCAAGCTATGAAAAAAATCATTTCTATTGCGCTTCTTCTGGCAATGTGCCTGTCCCTTTTTGCCGGCTGTAAGAACGATGAGACCCCTGATACCGAGGGCGGCAGCTCCCTGAAGGACGCGGTTGCTTATCTGGAGAGCATGTACAATACCGCCGGTAAGGATGAGGTTATGACTCTGACTTCCGACAAGGATGTACTGTCTGTGGTCACCATCGACGGCGTAAGCTACGAGGTGAGCTGGACCATTTCCATTACTGAGGGTGCTGCGGACTCCGTCACCATCGGCGAGTCCTCCAAGACAAACCATGTCCTGATTGACATTCCTCAGAGAGCCGATTCCAATCTGGTGTTCACCGCCACCGCTACCGTGAAGGATGCGGAAGGCAATACTGAGGCTGTTTCCTTCAGCTATCAGGTAGAAGCCTCTGCCTTCGGCGGCATGACCGATGAAGAAATTGTAGAGCAGGCTTACCTTCTGGAGGAAGGCGCGGCTATGGAGAGCGTGGCTACTCTGACCGGCGTGATCACCAGAGTGAAGACCCCCTACGATGCGGACTATCAGAACATCACCGTTATCATTCAGGTCGGCGAACTGGCTGATAAGAAGATTGAGTGCTACCGTCTGAAGGGCAACGGCGCGGAAGATCTGGCCATCGGTGATACCATCACCGTCACCGGTATTCTGAAGAACTACAACGGCACCATCGAGTTTGATTCCGGCAGTGTGCTGGATGAAGTGATTCCCGGCGAGCGTTTGCAGGCTCCTGAGGATCCCGCTCAGATTTTGGAGGATGCCTACGCTTTGGAGGTTGGAGCTTCTCTGGCTTACGAGGTAACTCTGACCGGCAAGATCATTGAGATCAAGACCCCCTATGATGAGAACTATGGCAATGTGTCCGTTATCATTCAGGTGGGCGACGCTGTGGACTATCCCATCCTGTGCTACCGCCTGAAGGGCGAAGGCGCGGATGTGCTGGCTGTGGGCGATGAGATCACTGTGGTTGGCTACCTTACCAACTATAATGAGACCATTGAGTTCGAGGCTGGCTGTAAGCTGACTTCTACCACCGCTGGTGATGACAACACCGACGACACCACCGATGACACTACCGACGACGATACCAGCAGCAGCTCCAGCAGCAGCTCCAGCAGCAGCTCCAGCAGCAGCTCCAGTAGCAGCAGCTCCAGCAGCAGCAGCTCCAGCAGCAGCTCCAGTAGCAGCTCCAGCAGCAGCTCCAGCAGCACCACCACTCCCAGCCAGAAGCTGGACACTCCCGCGAAAATCGTTGACGCAGCCTATGCGCTGGCTGAGAACGCCACCCTGTCCGGTACCTACACCCTGACCGGTAAGGTCACTAAGGTGGACGAAGCTTACAGTGCGGATTTCCAGAACATCACGGTTACCATCGCTGTCTCCGGCAAGGAGAGCAAGCCCATCAAGTGCTACCGCCTGAAGGGCAGCGGCGTTGAAAAGATCGCTGTGGGCGACACCATCACCGTCACCGGTACCTTGAAGAACTACTACGGCACCGTGGAGTTCGACACCGGCTGTACATTGGATAAGCGGGTTTCCGGCGGCGGCACCGTAGTTACCGTGGAGACCGATCCCGCTAAGATCATGGCGGCTGCTGAGAAGCTGGCCGAGAACGAGGAGCTGTCCTACGACGTCACTCTGTCCGGCAAGGTTACCGCGGTTAACGATGCTTACGATGCTGATTATCAGAACATCACCGTGACCATCTCCGTCACCGGTGCCAGCGGCAAGAGCCTGAAGCTGTACCGCCTGAAGGGCGACGGCGTTGAGAAGATTGCCGTTGGTGATACCATCACCGCGGAAGGCCGCATCAAGAACTACTACGGTGAGATCGAGATGACCAACTGCACCATGACCGCCCGGACCTCCGGCGGCGGCTCTGTGGTTGTTCAGGAAACCGACCCGCTGAAGATTGTTGACGCTGCCTATGCTTTGGGCGAGAACGAGGAACTGTCCTATGATGTTACCCTCACCGGCAAGGTTACTGCCATCAACACCGCCTACGACAAGAGCTATGAGAACATCAGCGTCACCATCGTAGTGTCCGGCCGTGAAAGCAAGCCCATTGTTTGCTACCGCATGAAGGGCACCGGCGTGGATAAGATCGTTGTTGGCGATACCATCACCGTTACCGGCCGTCTGAAGAACTATGTGTCCAGCAGCGGAAACAGCACCATTGAGTTCGATACCGGCTGTACCATGGATAAGCGCGTTTCCGGCGGCGTTACCGTTCCTACCGATCCCAAGCAGATCGTGGCTGCGGCTTACGCTTTGGAGGCGGGCAAGTCCCTGCCCTACACCTGCACGCTGACCGGCAAGGTCGTGTCCATCGATACTCCCTATGACTCCAGCTACAAAAACATCACCGTCACCATTGCGGTTACAGGCTGCGAGGATCAGCCCATCAAGTGCTACCGCCTGAAGGGCGACGGCGCTGACAGCATCAAGGTTGGCGACACCATCACTGTCACCGGCGTCATCAAGAATTATCAACATTCCTCCGGCGACTGCGAGATCGAGTTCGATAGCGGTTGTACGCTGGCATAAGCAATACCAATAAAGACAGGAGCGGGTTTCCCCGCTCCTGTTTTTGGGTTCCGGTAGGGGAGGGTCATCGACCCTCCCGTAAGCTTACCGCCATCGAGCATTTGGATTGAACGCGCAATAATCGCCGCCCGGCTACCCGATTCGGATAGGGCGTAGGGCGGGGTCATGACCCCGCCGAGTAAGTTGGATAAATGTGTGGAAAAACTGGCGTAAGAAACCTACCGTACAGTTCCGCCGGTAGCAGAGGGTCGATAAACCCCTGTCATTGCGAGGAGGCCCCTTTCGGGCCGACGTGGCAATCTCATTTTATTCCTTTAGCAACGTAAAATTGCGCATAATCCTAACAAAACTGCGTAGATTTTCATTGAGATTCCCACGGTCGCTTCGCTCCCTCGGAATGACACCGCTTTTTGAACAGTATAAGGCGTGTTGCATCTTGCAACACGCCTTGAGATTATTGGGCAATCAGCTTTTGATACACCGCGTGGTCGGTCATTTGCATTGCCAAGGGCATAATGGAAATGTAGCCGTTGGACACGGCATCGGTATCCAGCGTCAAATCGTTGCCGAGGGTATAGACGCATTTGCCGTGGGGGGTGCACATCCCGTTTTCGTCTATCACAAAATCGTCGGAGTAGTACGGAGAGGGGAAATCGGCGGTATGCATCAAAAATCAAAAATCAAAAATCAAAAATCAAAAATCAAAAATCAAAAATCAAAAATCATGGAAAACAAATCAATTTGGAGTAAAATCCTGAAAATCGTCA
>CAZAOL010000086.1:0-6573 GCA_964486785.1 uncultured Oscillospiraceae bacterium | reverse complement strand
TCGGTGTCAAGTCCGCAGTACTTGACCCACGCCACCTTCTCATTGTCCCGGAGGAAACGGGCGATGGTCTCCGCATTGCCGCAATGCTGACGGATTCGGAAAGGCAGGCTCTCCAGACCCAAATTCAGATAATAGGCGTTTTGGGGGGACTGGATAGAGCCGAGGTCACGCATAAGCTGGGCGGTACACTTGGTGATATACGCCCCCTCCAGCCCGAACCGCTCGGTGTAGGTCACACCGTGATAGCTTTCATCCGGGGTGCACAGACCGGGGAACTTGTCGGGATACTTCGTCCAGTCGAATTTGCCGCTGTCCACGATGACACCGCCCACCGCGCTGGCATGACCGTCCATATACTTGGTGGTGGAGTGGATCACGATGTCCGCGCCCCACTCAAAGGGACGGCAGTTGATGGGAGTGGCAAAGGTGTTGTCCATAATCAGGGGCACGCCGTGGGCGTGTGCCGCCTTGGCGAATTTCTCAATGTCCAGCACTTTCAGGGCAGGATTGGCAATGGTCTCACCAAATACCGCCTTGGTGTTGGGACGGAAGGCGGCGTTCAGCTCCTCCTCGGTGCAGTCGGGGCTGACGAAGGTAAATTCGATGCCCATGCGCCGCATGGTCACATTGAAAAGATTAAACGTTCCGCCGTAAACGGTAGAGCTGGATACCACATGATCGCCGCAGGAGGCAATGTTGAACACGGAAAAGAAGCTGGCGGCCTGACCGGAGCTGGTAAGCATAGCGGCCGTTCCGCCCTCCAGCGCGGCGATTTTCGCCGCCACCGCGTCACAGGTGGGGTTTGCCAAACGGGAGTAGAAATAGCCGGAGGCCTCCAAATCAAAGAGCTTGCCCATATCCTCGGAGGTGGCATATTTGAAGGTGGTGCTTTGATAAATGGGAATCTGCCGGGGCTCGCCGCTCTTGGGGCTGTAGCCCGCCTGAATACACAGGGTTTCTGTACGGAGTTTTTTTGCCATAGGAAATCACCTCATTAGGAATTGATTTTCATATTGTACGCCCATCCGGGCAATTTGTCAATGCCTCAACTACACCACATTCTGTGATGCCATAATATTGAAACGCATCCACTGTTTCCCGGTGGATCTGTTCCCCGCAGACCAGAATGGGTACTGCCGGCGGGCAGCCGATGCTGGCATCCGCCAGCACTCTGCCCACGCATTGCTCCACCGGCAAGCGCACCGAAGCGGACAGCATCGCCTGACGCACCGTGAGCACCTGCACGCCGGGCTTAATATCCGGCGGCATTTCCCCCAGCGGCGGCAGTATGGGGATCTGCTCAAAGGCAGCCCCCAGCCGCTTTAAGGCAGCTTCGCCATTTTCCGGTGTCAGCATCATCACAAGATAATCAGGGTCTGCAAATTCGCACTCGATCTCCTGCTTTCGCAAAAGGCCGGCAAGTGCCGTGCCGGTATGACCCGATGCCTTGGCGCAGACCGTCAGCCGCAAGGGATCCTCTCCGGCGAACCGCCAGCCCTTTTGCGTCAGACGCTCCCTGAGTTCCGCCACAGCGGAAACAAAATCCGCCAGCTTTTCTTCATAGCCCTGCACCAAATAGCGGTTCGCCATATCCAGCGACTGCAAAATCAAGTAAGAAGGACTGGTAGAGCCAAACAACGCCAGCGCAGCTTTAACGTCGGCAGATCTTGCCTTTGCAAGCTGCAAATACGCCCCTCCGGTGAGCACCGGCAGGGTTTTGTGGGCAGAGCTGCAGCACATATCCGCACCCAGATCCATGGGATGCCGGGAGGGGCGGAGAAAACGCAAATACGCGCCGTGGGCATTGTCCACCAGCAGCAGCACACCGTGCCGGTGGCATACCTGCGCCAAAGCGGAAATATCCGCCATATTTCCCAAATAATCGGGGCTTGTCACATACAGCGCGGAAACGGGATTTTCTGTCAGAAAACGGTCTGCGTCCTCCGGCGTGACGGTGCAGGAAAGATAACTCTCTCTGTGTTGGGGATAGATCCACCGCACCCGCAGATCCAGCAGTGCCGCCGCCGTGAGAAAAGCCCGATGCACATTCCGGGCGGCAGCCACCACCCGGGATTTTCCCACCGTTGCCAAATGGAGCATGGCACGGATACAGTGGGACGCGCCCTCGGTGCTGTAGTAGGTGGGACAGCCGAACAGCACGGAGGCGTTTTCCTCGCTTTGGCGGATGATACCGTCCGCTTCAAACAGACTGTCCGCGCCGGAAATTTCGGTAATATCCAGCCGCTCCACGCCTATGCCGCCTACGCCCTTATGCCCGGGCATATGCAGCCGCAGGCTGTCGCCGCGCGCATAGTCGCGAACGAAATCACAGATCGGCGTGTCCATCATTGTCCCAACGCCCGATCCACCGCCACCATAATGGCGCACTCCATGCGCTTTCGGAACAGCTTGCAGCCGTACTCATACACGCCGGTAACAGAGCCGGTGGCATGGTAGGCATTGGCGGCGCAGCCGCCGGAGCAGTACAGCCTTGCCCAGCAATCCCGGCACTCCGGATGGGCGTATACATTGCAGGCGGCAAATTCCAATTGGATCGCCGTATTGTTCACGCCCTGCCAGATGTCGCCCAGCTTGAATTTTTCATCCCCCACGAACTGATGGCAGGGATACAGATCGCCCCACGGGGTGACCGCCATATACTCCGTGCCGCTTCCGCAGCCGGAGATGCGCTTGTAGATGCACGGCCCGCCGGTCAAATCAATCATGTAGTGATAGAAGGTGAAGGGATCTCCCTCTTTATCCTTTTGCAGCATCAGCTCCGCCAGCCGTTCATACTGCCGCATGACGATGGGCAGATCTTCTTCCGTCAGCGCGGAGGGATCCCCCTCAGCGCACACCACCGGCTCCATACTCAGCTCCCGGAAGCCCAGCTCCAGCATTTTCTTGATATCCTCAAGGAAATCTGGGTTGGCATGGGTGAAGGTTCCTCTCATATAGTAGCCTTTCCCTTGTCTTGCCTCCACGAATCGCTGGAATTTGGGAACAATCTTCTCCCAGCTTCCGTTGCCCGCATAGTCCACCCGGAAGCGGTCGTGAACCTCCTTACGCCCGTCCAAGGAAAGCACCACATTGTGACATTCCCGGTTGGCGAATTCGATCACATCCTCATCCACCAACACGCCGTTGGTGGTGAGGGTAAAGCGGAAATTCTTCCCCTTTTTCTTTTCGATGCTGCGGGCATAGGCAACCAGATCCTTGACCACCTGAAAGTTCATCAGCGGCTCTCCGCCGAAGAAGTCCACCTCCAGATTTTTCCGCGTGCCGGAATTTTCCACAAGGAAATCCAGTGCCCGCTTGCCCACCTCAAAGCTCATCAGCCCCCGTTCGCCCTGATATTTTCCCTGACTGGCGAAGCAGTAGGCGCAGTTGAGATTGCAGCTATGAGCGATATGCAGACAAAGTGCCTTCACCACACCGGCGGTCTTCTGCTTCAGCTTTCCCGCCATGGGGGCGAAGGTATCGGGCGCGAACAGCTTTCCGCGTTTCTTCAAGGCCTCCACCTGATCATAGCACTCTGCCAAATCCTGAGCACTCACCTCAGGATGCTTTTGCGCCATAGCTGAGAGCACCGTCTCCCGGTCGCTCTGCTCAAACATGGCGATTATGTCGTAGGCCACCTCATCCACCGCGTGCACACTGCCGGAGCAGACATCCAGCACGATGTTGTAGCCACCTAATTTATACTGATGAATCATGTATCTATCTCCTTATGAAAAAATGCCGCCGTTACCGGCGGCATTTTGCATTTGCAATCACTTGCTCTCGCACTGCTGATTGGCGATGCCGCAGCTAGTCTTGCAAGCAGACTGGCAGGAAGTCTGGCACTCACCGCAGCCGCCATTCTTGGCACTCTCGCAAAGGTTGCGGGTCTCAATGGTCTTAATATGCTCCATGGTGATAACCTCCATAAAAAAGTTCCTCTAAATGTTACCATATCCTCGACCCAAAGTCAACACACGCCGGAATATTTATTTTCTTTTTCAAAAACCGGTTCTTCCGCCCCGACCAAAAAAGTCTTTTCTTTCGACAGCATCTATGGTATAATGCCAGTAAAGAAAGGAGGCGGTCGTTTGCAATACGTGCTTATCATTTTAGGCGCATACCTGTTGGGATCGTCCAACTTGGCGTTTTATCTGAGCAAACGGGCAAACATCGATGCCCGCTCCCAGGGAAGCGGCAATCTGGGAGCTTCCAATGCCATGATTCTGATCGGCTGGAAGGCCGCCATCGCGGTGGGTATCCACGACATTGGAAAAGCCGTTTTGGCAGTCCTGCTGGCACGGTGGCTGCTTGACGTTCCCTATGCCGGTGAGATTGCGGGCGTGGCAGCGATTTTCGGTCACATTTTTCCATTCTATCTGGGCTTTCAGGGCGGCAAGGGCTTTGCCTCCTTTGTGGGTATGATGCTGGCACTGAACTGGAAGCTGGCACTGATCCTGATCGTGGTGCTGGCAGTAGTGACGCTGGTCACCGACTATATCGTGCTGGGCACCTTGGTCACCACCCTGAGCTATCCCATTGTAACCGCTTTTTCCGACCTTACCGCCGCGCTGATTTGCGTGATCGCCACCGCCGTGATCCTGTTTATGCACCGGAAAAACTATCTCAGAATCATGCAAGGCACGGAAATCGGCCTGCGCGCCGCTGCCAAAGGCAAGCACCGCGCAGCGCAAGAGGAGAGCAGCACGCCATGAAAGAAACCATCTACACCATTCCGGTCAATGAAGCCTTTGACTCCGGGGATGAATGTCCCTTCTGCTATCTGGAGCGTCAGGTAGAGCAGCGCACCATAAAATATACCCTCGGCCCCGGTGCCAGCTACATGGAGCCGGAGGTTCGTGCCGCCACCGACGCGGAGGGCTTTTGCGCCGCGCACTACAAAAAGCTGTACGACTTTGGAAATTCCCTGGGCAGCGCGCTGATCATGCAGACCTATTTCGTTTCCCTGTTTGAAGAAATGACCAAGGAAATGGATGCCTTCCAAATCCCCGGCAAGCGCGGGCTGTTTGGGAAAAAGACCTCAGAGGAAGAAAGCAGTCTGGTGCGCTGGGCACGTCAGCGGCAAGGGAGCTGCTTTTTGTGCAATAAAATCGAATACAATATGGAGCGGTATACAGCCACCTTTTTCCACCTGTGCAAGGACAGCGGCTTCCGAACCAAGGTAGAAAACAGCAAGGGCTTTTGTATGCGCCATTTTCTTCGGCTGATGGAATCCGCCGCCACCTCGCTGCCCAACGGTCAGCAGGAGTGGTTTTACCCCACCGTGTTCCGGCTTATGCGGGAAAACATGGCACGGGTGAAGGGAGATCTGGACTGGTTCATTGAGAAATTTGACTATCGCAACGCCTCTGCCGACTGGAAAAACTCCCGGGACGCAGTCCCCCGCACCATGCAAAAGCTGCAAGGCGGCTATCCCTCCGACCCCATATACCGAAGTGAGCCCCGATAGAAAGGAAGGTTCTATGGAAACCGTAGCTCAACGATTTTTGCGCTATGTGCGCTTTGAAACCACCTCTGACGAAGCCTCAGAGGTCTGTCCCTCCACCCCCGGACAGCGTGTATTCGCCAGCGCGCTGGTAGAGGAAATGAAGGCCATGGGCATTGCGGATGCCCATATGGACGAACACGGCTATGTCTACGGCACTGTCCCCGGTGACCCCAATATGCCCACAATCGGACTGATCGCCCATATGGACACCTCTCCCGATGCCAGCGGAAAGGACATTCAGGCAAAGCGGATCTCCTATGAGGGCGGGGATGTGCTTTTGAACCCGGAAAAGGATATATGGCTTCGCTGTGCCGACTTTCCCGGTTTGGCAAACCATGCTGGAAAGCACCTGATCGTCACCGACGGAACCACCCTTTTGGGTGCGGACGATAAGGCGGGCATCGCTGAGATCATGACCGCCGCACAGCAGCTTTTGGATCACGCCGGCCCTCACGCCACCTTGAAGCTGGGCTTCACACCTGACGAGGAGATCGGTCGGGGCGCGGATCTCTTTGATGTGGAAAAATTCGCCGCGGACTATGCCTATACTGTGGACGGCGGCGGCTTGGGCGAGCTGGAATATGAGAATTTCAACGCCGCCTCTGCCACTGTGGAGTTTTCCGGCGTCAGCATCCATCCCGGCAGTGCCAAGGACAAAATGGTCAACGCCCAGCACATCGCTATGGAGTTCCACAGTCTGCTGCCCATCCATCAGCGTCCGGAAAGCACCGAGGGCTACGAGGGCTTTTTCCACCTGACCGATATGGAAGGGTGTGTGGAGCAGGCCACTTTGCGCTACATTCTCCGGGATCACGACATGACAAAATTTCTCGAAAAGAAATCCGTCATGGAGCGTATCACCCGCTATCTCAATGAGAAATACGGCGACGGCGCAGTGAAGCTGACTTTGAAGGACAGCTATTTCAATATGAAGGAGAAGATCCTTCCCCATATCCACATTGTGGAAAAGGCAAAGGCCGCCATGGAGCATTTGGGCATCACGCCCCGAATCTGTCCCATCCGGGGCGGAACGGACGGCGCGCGGCTGTCGTTCATGGGTCTGC
>CAZAOL010000085.1:0-6604 GCA_964486785.1 uncultured Oscillospiraceae bacterium | reverse complement strand
TGTGAGGAAAACGGCGTGGAGCTGATCCTCATGAAAGCCCCCACCGGCACGCCCCAATGGTGCTGGTATGAGGAATGGGACGCGCAGGTGGCGGAGTATGCCCAAGAGCATGGGCTGAAATACTACAATTTCCTTAATGATATTGAGGAAATCGGGCTGGATTTCACCACCGACACCTACGATCAGGGCGGACATTTGAATTTGTCCGGCGCGGAAAAGCTGAGCCGGTACTTTGGCAATATCCTGCAAAATGACCATGCTATTGCGGGGCATAGGGGCGAGGCGGAGTATGAGGATGTTTGGAAAAAGCTGACACAGCAGCATGAAACCATCCGCGCCACCCAGCAGCGGCTTTTGGAGGAAAACGGAAAACTTACCGGCTTTACCGGTTTGGAATGAGAAAGGAAACGGTTATGAAAAAGACCTTTGGGATGATTTTGGCATTAGTAATCGCGCTGTCGCTGTGCGCCTGCGGCGGGGGCAATCCGGACACCACAAATCCTGCCGATAAAGACTCCACGCAGCAAAACAGCCCGGACACTGCCGGGCCTGAGGGCTACACCTTCACCTATAAAAATGTGCAGCTTTGGATCGGCATGGATGCCGCCGATGCCATTGCGACCTTGGGCGAGCCTAAGGATCGGGCGGTAACGGAAAGCTGCGCCTTTAACGGCAACGATATTGTCTATGACTATCAAAGCGTAAAAATCTCCACCAATGATGAAAACGGCTACGAGATGGTCTACTGCATCGAGCTGGCGGACGATATGGCACAGACTGAGGAAGGAATCAAGCTGGGCGCATCCGGCGAGGCGGTGACTGCCGCTTACGGTGAGCCTGCTACCGAGAATCCCGGCGGCTACATCTATGTCAAGGATGGCATGGAGCTGCGCTTCCTGCTTTCCGACGGCAAGGCGACCTCCATCCAGTACCTTCTGAAGGGCGCGGCGTAAAAAGCCGGTTTTTATTCACAGCCCTGCAGCTCCAAAAGCTCGATTACCTGCTGCCCCCGGGCGGTCAGGGCCATGCTGCCCAGTACCCGGTATGGGGCGTAGGAGCTGAAATCTCCGTTTTTCAGGGGTTGGTCGAAGTCCAGAGAAATCAGCCCCTTTTTCTCCAAAACCTGCAAGACAAGGGAAAGCTGTTCCTGAGGAAGCTCCGGCTCTAAGCATACGGGCGTTTCTCCGTCAAAATCCCGGGCTACGGGCAGAAAGGGAATCTGAGACAGGGTCTGCAAAACCTCAATCTCCGGCTGGGTCATGGTCAGCGACCGGTCACAGCCGCCACAGCTCCCGTGGCAGGAAGCGCAATCGTGCATATACATACCTCCATTCGTTTTGTGCATCATATCAGCTCCACCGATTCCTGTCAAGGGCGGTGGAGCAAAGCCTTCTCCTCAAGGATAGGGTAACGCAGTTATTTAGGAAAAATTCCTATAGGAAAAACCGATCTGATGTGCTATGATATACTCAGAGGTGCATGAAAATGAGGATTTTGGGCATTGACCCCGGCTACGGAATTACCGGCTTCGGCGTGGTAGAGGCCCAGGGCAGTCAGCTTCGGCTGCTGCGGTGCGGCGCGATCACCACTCCCGCCGGGATGGATTTTTCTGCCCGGCTGGAAATAATATATGAAGATATGCGTCAGCTTTTGGAGCTGACGAAGCCGGACGCGGTGGCCATTGAGGAGCTGTTCTTCGGGCAAAATGTGACCACCGGCATCGGTGTAGCCCAAAGCCGGGGAGTTATCCTGCTGGCAATCCGACAGGCGGGGCTGGAGGTCACCGCTTACAAGCCCAATCAGGTGAAGCAGGCGGTGGTGGGCTACGGCGGTGCCACCAAGCATCAGGTGATGGACATGACCAAACGGCTTTTGCATTTGGATGCCATGCCGAAACCCGATGACGCCGCGGATGCTGTTGCCATTGCGCTGTGTCATGCCCGTGCCAGCACTTCGCTGCTGGCACGGGTGCAGAAATGAGGAGGATTTTTATGCTATACTATGTTTCCGGGCCGGTGACAGTTTTAGAGCCGGGGCTGGCTGTGATAGATTGTGGTGGTGTGGGTTACGGCTGCCGGGTGACCAATTATACCGCCGGACAGTTAAAATTAGATCAGAAGGCACGGCTTTACATTACGGAATCCATTCGGGAGGATGCCTTCGATCTTTACGGCTTTATAAGCCGAGAGGAGCAGCGTTGTTTCGAACTGCTTACCACCGTTTCCGGTGTGGGTCCCAAGGCGGCTATGGCGATCTTGTCCTCCGGCGGGCCGCAGAATTTTACCTTGGCGGTGATGACCGGGGATGATAAGCTGCTGACAGCCGCCCCCGGTGTGGGCAAAAAGCTGGCGCAGCGGATCATTTTGGAGCTGAAGGACAAGGTAGGCGGCGCAACGGAGCTGGACTTCTCCGGGCCGTCGGTTGCCGCGCCGATACAGCAAGGCAACGCCGCTTTGGCTACCGCCGCGCTGCAGGAGCTGGGCTACACTCCGGCGGAGATCGCCACCGCCCTGAAGGGCGTAGATTCCAAGGCATCCACCGAGGAAATGGTGCGCTACGCCTTGCGTGCCATGGTGATGAAGGGCTGATGCGGTGGAAGATTCCAGAAGAAAACCGAATCGGTTGACCGATTATGATTATAGCTCAGCAGGAGCCTATTTCATCACCGTTTGCACCCGAGAACATGAATGTTTGTTTTGGGAGGACGTAGGGGTGAGCATCGCTCGTCCAAAAGAGATTCGGCTTTCTGCTTTCGGAAAAATCGTCGCATAGGCGATTTGCGAGATCCCGAAGCATTATCCGGCGGTACAAGTAGACAATTACACGGTGATGCCTAATCACATTCATTTATAATTGCGGATTGACACAGACCCCGATGGGCGGAGAATCCCTGCGCCCACGGTATCCAGAGTTGTCCAGCAAATGAAGGGCGTTATAACGAAACAGGTAGGCAGACCGATTGGCAAAAATTATTCCATGACCATGTGGTCCGCAACGACAGGGATTATCAGCGGATATGGAAATACATCGCCGGAAATCCGTATCGTTGGAAGGAAGATTGCTTCTTTGTCCGGGATGAAGCGGCAAACGAAGAAATGGAGTAAATTTAGTCTTTGGACGAGCAATGCTCGCCCCTACGCTGGGGCGGGGCAGATGCGAGGAGAGTAGCTATGAGTTTGGAATTTTCTCAGGAATTGGATACGCCCCTGATTAGTCCGGTGTATGCTCCGCAGGATGCGGGAGAGATCGGACTGCGCCCCAAGCTGCTGTCGGACTATACCGGACAGGAAAAGGCGAAGGGGAATCTTTCTGTTTATATTGAAGCCGCCCGGCGCAGAGGAGAAGCACTGGATCATACCCTGCTTTACGGCCCTCCCGGCTTGGGCAAGACCACGCTGGCAGGCGTTATCGCCAACGAAATGGGCGTAAAGATCCGGATCACCTCCGGCCCTGCCATTGAAAAGCCCGGCGATTTGGCGGCGTTGCTGACCAATCTGGATCCCGGCGACATTCTGTTTATTGACGAGATTCACCGGCTGAACCGGGTGGTGGAGGAGATCCTGTATCCCGCCATGGAGGATCACGCCATTGATATCATTGTAGGCAAAGGCCCGTCCGCCAATTCCATCCGGCTGGATTTGCCGAAATTTACGCTAATTGGCGCGACCACCCGTGCCGGTCAGCTTTCCGCGCCTCTGCGGGACCGGTTTGGCGTGTCGCTGCGGCTGGAGCTGTATACTCCGGAGGAGCTGGCGAAAATCGTCACCCGGTCTGCCACCATTTTGGGCATCGACATCGCACCGGAGGGCGCGATGGAAATCGCGTCCCGCAGCCGGGGAACGCCGAGAATCGCCAACCGCTTTTTGCGCCGGGTTCGGGATTTCGCTCAGGTCATGGGTGACGGTGTGATCACAAAGGAAATGTCCGACATGGCGTTGCAGCGGCTGGAGGTGGACGATTTGGGATTGGACTCCATCGACCGGCGGATGCTCACCGCCATCATCCGCAACTACGGCGGTGGCCCGGTGGGACTGGAAACGCTGGCTGCCACCATCGGCGAGGAGGCGGTGACGCTGGAGGACGTGTACGAGCCGTACCTGATGCAGTTGGGCTTTTTGACCCGCACGCCACGGGGACGCTGCGTGACACCCATGGCTTACGACCACCTGCATATCCCTTACGAGGGGCAGACGGTCTTTGATTTAGGATAATTCACTGGGAAATTGCATAAAACTAGAAAAATTTCCATAAAAATTTTCATAAAGGATTGACAACGGCAAACAGCTTGTGTATAATCTCCTATGTGGCGATGCCACCATTATTTTATTATCCCGCGTTCTATCCGACAAAAATGGGTGGCTGTCACGGGGTCCAATTAACCGAAGAGAGGTAACATCAATGTACGAAGACAAGACTTTAGTTTGCAAAGAGTGTGGCAATGAGTTCGTGTTCACCGCCGGTGAGCAGGAGTTCTATGCAGAGCGTGGCTTCCAGAATGAGCCCCAGCGCTGCAAAGCATGCCGTGACGCTCGCAAGAACGCCACCCGTGGCCCCCGTGAGTTCTTCACCGCCACCTGCGCCCGTTGCGGCGGCGAGGCGAAGATTCCCTTCGAGCCCAAGTCCGACCGTCCCGTGTTCTGCAGCGAGTGCTTCGCTCAGATGCGCGCCGAGGGCTAATTGCAAAACAAGAAAAACCGGAGCTTTCAAAGCTCCGGTTTTTTTGTTTCAATCAATATTCTCTGACAACGGCCTTGACGATGCCGATGATTTGCGCTTCGCTGCCGTCGATGGGGGAATAGGCATCGTTTTCCGGCATGAGCCAAACCTGACCGTCCCGGAAACGCAGCCGCTTCACCGTGGCCTCGTCCTCAATCCGTGCCACCACGATTTGCCCGTCATCGGCGGTAGGCTGGGGGCGCACGACTACCCTGTCGCCGCTGAGGATGCCGGCGTTGATCATGCTGTCACCCCGGACGCGCAGGGCAAAGCAGCCCGGTTCGCCATCCCATGCCATGGTGCCCTCCTGATTTTCCACCGCCAGAATGGGCATACCGGCGGTCACCACGCCCACGATAGGAATTTGACCGGGGCGGATGTTGGTGACCACGGCTCGCTTGCAGCCCTTCTTGCCGGGGGATTGCAGCGCGCCCTTTTCCTGAAGTGCCTGCAAATGATAGCTCACCGAAGCCGTGGAGCGAAGCCCTACCGCCGCGCCAATCTCACGGACGGAGGGAGCGTAACCGTTTTCTTGCACAAAACGGTTTACATAATCTAGAATCAGCTCGGCTTTGTTACTTGTGCGTGACATAAAATAAGCCCCCTCCTGCATTTGATAAGTCCAGTATAACACAGGAAATCAGAAAAGCAAGGGCATTTTCGAATATTTGTGCAGGTTTCCTTTTGGAAGTCTCAAATGACCCGCTCTCAAAAAGAGCGGGTCAAAGTAATCATTCTTTGATATTCAGGGCGATGTGGACGGTGTCAAGCTGGTGCAGCTCCACCGTGGTGGGGGCATCCATCATCAAGTCCTGGGCGTTCTTGTTCATGGGGAAGGTGATGACCTCCCGGATGCTCTCCTCGCCGGTGAGCAGCATAATGAGCCGATCTACACCGGGGGCCGCGCCGGCGTGGGGGGGCGCGCCGTAGGTGAAGGCATTGTACATGGCGGGGAACTTGGCCTTTACGTCTTCCTCGCCCAAGCCAACCATCTCAAAGGCCTTGACCATGATCTCCGGATCGTGGTTACGCACCGCGCCGGAGGCGGATTCGTAGCCGTTGACCACCAGATCGTACTGGTCGGCATTGATCGCCAGCAGCTTTTCCGTATTGCCCTCGGCATCCAGCAGAGCCTGCATACCGCCTTGGGGCATGGAGAAGGGGTTGTGGCAGAATTCCAGCTCGCCGGATTCCTCGCCCAGCTCGTACATGGGGAAGTCCACGATCCAGCACATGGCGTACTGTTCTTCATCGAAGTGACCGGGAACACGCTTGCCCAGCATGGTACGGATAACACCGGCGGTCTTTTGCGCGGCGGCCTTTTTGCCTGCCGCCATGCACACGAAGCTGCCGGGCTTCAGATTCAGCTTTTCCACGAAAGCGGCCTTGCACTCGGTGAGGAATTTGGAGATGCCGCCGGTCAGCTCACCGTTTTCGTCCACCTTGACCCAGCAAGCCTTATTGCCGGTCTGCACTTCCACATCCACCAGCAGCTTGTCGATCCATTTCCGTGCCTGTGTAAAATCGTCCACAGCCACTGCCTTGACAGTTGCACCCTCGAAAGGCCCGAAGCCGCAGCCCTGCACCACATCGGTGATGTCCTGCACCTCCAGATCGATACGCAGATCCGGCTTGTCCGAGCCGTAGCGTTCCATAGCCTCGTTAAAGGGGATATGACGGAAGGGAGCTTGGGAAACCCGGCTGTATTTGCCGAATTTCCGGAACACAGGCACCAGCACCTCCTCCAGCGTGGTCAGCACGTCCTGCTGGGTGGCGAAGGCCATTTCCATATCCAACTGATAGAATTCGCCGGGGGTGCGGTCGGCACGGGCGTCCTCGTCCCGGAAGCAGGGAGCGATCTGGAAATAGCGGTCAAAGCCGGAGGTCA
>CAZAOL010000084.1:0-6802 GCA_964486785.1 uncultured Oscillospiraceae bacterium | reverse complement strand
CTCTGTTGCACTTGTCCTGAGGTCACCCTCGGCGGGCGTTACCCGTTATCCCTGCTCTGCGGAGCCCGGACTTTCCTCATCTGGAGCCTTTCGGCTTCCATCCGCGGCTGTCCGACCCGGTCGCAGCGTTTATTATACTCCAAAGCATTCCGATCGTCAAATCCCCTTGCAAATTCTTTTCGTTCGGGATATACTATTTACAAGGAGTTCGTAAGGAATGAGGTAAAAGTCATGATATCTGCGTTTGAAGCATACTTTCAGTCCCTGAGAGGGAAACAGATCGCGGTGCTGGGGCTGGGCGTCAGCAACCGCCCGCTGGTAAAAATGCTTTTGGATTACGGCTGCTGTGTCACCGGCTGTGACCGGACGGAGCGGGAGAAGCTGGATGCAGAGGTGCTGGAGCTGGAGCGTGACGGCTGTAAGCTGCGGCTGGGCGAAAGCTATCTGGAGGATGTGCAGGCAGAGCTGGTGTTCCGCACACCGGGGATGCACCCCGGCAATCCGGCGTTGCGGCGGCTGCGTGACGGTGGCGCGAAGATCACCAGCGAGATGGAGGTGTTCTTCGAGGTTTGCCCCTGCCATACCATTGCCGTTACCGGTTCTGACGGAAAAACCACCACCACGACCCTGATTTCGGAAATGCTGAAGGCGGCGGGCTATACTGTGTGGCTGGGTGGCAACATCGGCACGCCCCTGCTGCCCCTGTGCCGGGAAATGAAGCCGGAGGATTATGCGGTGGTGGAGCTTAGCTCCTTTCAGCTCATGGATATGGAGCGCAGCCCGGAACGGGCGGTGGTCACCAACCTTGCCCCCAATCATTTGGATGTGCACAAGGATATGGCGGAATATGTGGATGCCAAGAAAAACATCTTCCGTTTTCAGGGCGGATCTGATTTGCTGGTGCTCAATGCCGATAATGATATTACCAACTGCTTCACCGGAAACGGCGTGACCCGGAAATTCTCCCGCTTGGGAGAAGCGGCAGTATGCTTGACGGATGGCGTGATTTGCCGGGACGGATGCCCGGTGCTGGACACGGCGGACATTTTGATTCCCGGTGTCCACAATATAGAGAATTACATGGCGGCGATTTTGGCGGTGGAGGGACTGGTTTCCGATGAAGTGATCCGCCGGGTCGCCAAGACCTTCGGCGGCGTGGAGCATCGAATCGAGCTGGTGCGGGAAAAGGACGGCGTGCGGTATTACAACGATTCCATCGCATCCTCACCCAGCCGCACCATTGCCGGACTTCGCAGCTTCTCTCAAAAGGTGATCCTCATTGCCGGCGGCTATGATAAGCACATCCCCTATGATGTGCTGGGGCCGGAGATCTGCCGGCACGTAAAGGCCCTGTATCTGGGCGGTGCCACCGGCCCGCAGATTCGTGCGGCGGTGGAGGCCGCGGGCGGCGAGCTGCCGGAAATCTACGATTGCGGTGATATGCCCACGGCGGTGCGGGCTGCCGCGGCAGCGGCACGGGCCGGGGATGTGGTTCTGCTCAGCCCCGCCAGCGCGGCCTTTGACCAGTATAAGAATTTTATGGTACGGGGCGCGCATTTCAAAAAAATTGTAATGGAGCTGTAGGCCATGGATGTAAAAAAAGTTACCGATACCATGCGTAAGGTGCTGCGGGTGAAATATTGCGGCGCGGTCATCGTAGCGGCAGGTACGGCTTCCCGCATGGGCGGCATCGACAAGGTCATGGCGGAGTTGGACGGCGAGCCGATGATCGTGCGGACGGTGCGTACCTTTCAAAATTGCGATGTGATCAAGGAAATCGTCATCGTCACCCGGGAGGACCTAATCGTTCCCATTGCCGACCTTTGCCGGGATATGGACAAGGTGAAGGCAGTGGTGGTGGGCGGCAGCAGCCGGCAAGCGTCCGTTATGCTGGGACTGAACGCCTTGTCCGATAAGGTAAAGCTGGCCGCGGTGCAGGACGGCGCGCGCCCGCTGATCACGCCGGAGGTCATTGACCGCACGGTGCGTGCGGCACACAGCTACGGTGCGGCCGCGCCTGCTGTGAGCGTGAAGGACACCATAAAAACAGTGCAGGGCGGTGTGGTGGTTCAGACCCCCGACCGGAAGCTGTTGCAGGCAGTCCAGACCCCGCAGGTATTTGATTTGCAGCTCCTGCGTGGTGCGCTGGAAAAGGCTGCCAAGGATGGTGCGGAGGTGACTGACGATTGCTCCGCCGTGGAGCGGATGGGGATGTCCGTGAAAATCGTAGAGGGGGATGAACGGAACATCAAGGTCACTACCCCCATGGATTTGAAGATTGCAAAGCTGCTGCTGGAGGAAAGAAAATGAGAATCGGACACGGATATGATGTACACCGGCTTGTGCCGGATCGCGCCCTCATTTTAGGCGGTGTGAAGCTGGAGCACACCTTGGGACTTTTGGGACATTCCGATGCGGATGTGCTGCTCCACGCGGTGTCGGACGCGCTGCTGGGCGCAGCCGGACTGGGAGATATTGGAAAGCACTTCCCGGACACGGATCCTCAGTACAAGGGCGCGGATTCTCTGGAGCTGCTGCGGATCGTAGCGCAAAGGGTGGGGGAAAAGGGCTACCGGGTGAGTAATGTGGACGTGACGGTGATCGCCCAGTGTCCCAAGCTGCGTCCTTACATTGAGAAAATGGAGCGTAACATTGCGGATGCGCTGGGGATTTCCCCTGACCGGGTGAATGTGAAGGCTACCACCGAGGAGCATTTGGGCTTTACCGGCCGGGAGGAGGGCATCTCCTGCCACGCGGTGTGCCTGCTGGAAGAATAACAGCAAGGACCTGTGGCAAGACAGCCCCTTAGAGTGTCGATAAAGTGTATGTCATTCCGAGCCTGAGTGCAGTCGAAGGGGAGTCGGGAGATTCGTATCCCTCGGCTACGGGCTTCGCCCTCCGCTCGGAATCATCACGTGTTTACACACCACGATAAATGAAAAAGCATGTCGTCCTGAGGAGCGAAGCGACGTGAGGACCCGTTCTCCTAAAACGGACTGCGGTAAAGGGGAACGGATTCTTCGACTCGCTGCGCTCGCTCAGAATGACAGACTTTTTCATAACAATGACATGCTAGTTTGAGAGCCTGCTGCGGATGCAGCAGGCTCTTAGTTATATACTGCGGGTGCTTTCCCGCCAAAGGAGCTGGGCGGGGATGACTTCATGGACAGCACCCTGTTGACCTTCGATATTTTTGCGAAGCAGCTCTACGCTGTGCTGCGCCAGCTCCTCCACGCTTTGACGGACGGTGCTGAGCCGGGGAACGATGAATTCGGTAATGGGCAGACCGTCGAAGCCCACCACCGAAATATCCTCCGGAACCCGAAGCCCATGGTCGCTTAGGGCACGAATCGCCCCCATGGCCATTACATCTGCCATACAAAAGATGGCGGTATAATGCCGGTTGCGGCTGAGTAGAGTCTCCGCGGCGCGGTAGCCGGCGGCGTAGGAGAAGCGGGCACTGGCGTAGTCCAGCTCCGGGTCGTAGGGGATGCCGTTTTCCTGAAAGGCGGCAAGGCAGCCATTAAAGCGGCGTTTTGTGGTATCGGAACGGTCACGGTAGCCGCCGATGACGGCAATTTTCCGGTGACCCATGCGAATCAGTTCCTCAATGGTGTGCTTCGCCGCCTGATTCTCGTCACAGCATACGCTGGACAGATTTTCAAAGGGAAGGGAAGCACCGTCGGAGGTGACCAGTACGCAGGGGGCATCTACCTTCCCAAAGTCGGAGAGAAAATTGTTTTGGTTTCCGCCCAAGAACAGCACGCCCAAAGGCTTTTTCTCCCGACACAGCCGCGCGGCGCGAACCACCTCGTTGCTGTCCTCGTCCATATAGTCCACGACCAGATGGTATGACGTGTCGTCTATCCGGGATTGGATCGCCTCCACAAGAGAGCCGAACAACTGGTTGGACGAGCCCTTCACCAGCACCAAAATATTGTTTGAACGCTGCTGCTTGAGCTGCTGGGCGTTGGTATTAAGCTGGAAGCCGCAGGCGGAGGCGGCCTCCAGAATGGTTTTTCGTGCCTTTTCGCTGACATTGGGGTGGTTATTCAGCACCCGGGAGACAGTACCCACAGAGTAGCCGGTCTGCGCCGAAAGATCCTTTATGGTCATTTAGACCCTCCTTATAGTGGGCATCAGCCCTTGACGGCACCGGCAGCCACTCCCTTGATAATGTGCTTTTGGCAGAACAGATATACGATGATGATGGGCAGGATCGCCATCATGATAACGGCCATGGTCGCGCCCAGATCCACTGTGCCGTAGCTGCCCTTGAGGTACTGCACATGGATTGGGATGGTCATATACTTAGTGCGGTCCAGCACCAGCGCCGGGAGCAGATAGTCGTTCCACACCCACATCATTTCCAAAATTCCCACGGAGATCATGGTGGGCTTGAGCATGGGAAGGATAACCAAAAAGAAGGTTTGCACCGGCCCGCAGCCGTCGATGGCGGCGGCTTCTTCGATCTCCAGGGGCAGACCCTTGACGAAGCCCACGAACATGAAGATTGCCAAGCCCGCGCCAAAGCCCAAATAAATGATGGGTATCGTCCACGGCGTGTTCAGCGACAGCCGGTCGGAGATGGTGGTGAGGGTGAACATGACCATTTGGAAGGGGACGATCATGGAGAACAGGCACAGATAATAGAAAATCTGCGCCGCCCGGCTCTGCACCCGGGCGATGTACCATGCGGTCATGGAGCAGAACAGAAGGATCAGGAAGGTGGAGACCACGGTGATGAACAGGCTGTAGCCTGCGGATTTCAGGAACGGGTAGTCACCGAAGGTCAGACCCTTCACATAGTTGGCCAGCCCCACGAAGGATTCCTTGGTGGGCAGGGCAAAGGGCTCCATGTTGACAAAGTTGTTGGACTTTACGGAGTTGATCACCACTTCAAAAATAGGGAAGACCCAGAAAAGAGATAACGCCACAAAGACGCAGGTCAAAACAGTGCTGCCAACGGAATACTTTTTCATTACTGCTGCACCTCCTTGCTGCGGGTCAGAGCCTGCTGGGCAATTGCCAAAACAGCCACCAGCAGGAAGAAGATCACGGCCTTGGCCTGTGCGATGCCATGGTAGTTTTTGCTGATATTGTAGGTGGAATAGATGTTCAGTGCCAGCAGCTCGGTGGTGTTGATCTTGCTTCCGTTTTCGATGATGCTGGGCATACCGGCGGTAAGTGCCAGATTCTGGTCAAAGAGCTTAAAGGAATTGGTCAGAGTGAGGAAGGTGCAGATGGTGATGGAGGGCATGACATTGGGAATGATGACCCGGAACAGGGTCTGCCTGCCGTTGGCACCGTCGATCTTCGCCGCCTCCAGCATATCCTCGGAAACGGCCTGCAGTCCGGCAATGTAAATAATCATCATGTAGCCGATCTGTTGCCATGCCACCAGGATCACCAGTCCCCAAAAACCGTAGGTGGGGTTGGCGGTAAGGTAGGTGGAATATTGCTTTAGAATCCCGTCAAAAATCAGGCTCCAAATATAGCCGAGCACCACACCGCCAATCAGGTTTGGCATAAAGAATACGGTGCGGAACAGGTTAGAGCCCCGCATTTTTTGAGTCAGGGCGTAGGCGATGGCGAAAGCGACTACGTTGATCAGTATGATCGACACCACAGCAAACATGGCGGTGTTTTTGAACGCGTTGGCAAAGCTGGGGTCGGACAGGGACTTGATATAGTTGGCAAAGCCCACCCACTTTGCGTCTGCCGGAACGTTGAAGCTGCAGAACGACAGATAAATGCCCCAGATAAAGGGCCAAATAAAGCCAATAAAGAAGGTGATAAAGGTGGGCAGCAGGAAAAGCGGTGCCCATTTCTGAATTGGACGGCGAATCAGAATACTGTTCAGTCCGGCACGGTCGCGTTTTCTTTTCATGAAATCTCCTCGCTTTCTGGGTAATTGGGTTCAGGGTGGGGTCATGCCTCTCAGACATTCGCTCAGAACCATGACGCCGCCCTGCACATAGCTGGAAAGGGGGCGGGCATAAGCCCGCCCCCGCTGTTTGCGCTATGGGTTGGTTAATCAGCCGTTGACTGCGGCGTACTCGATGGCCCAGCCTTCCACGAAGGCATCTTCCACTGCGGACCATTCGCCGGTGCCGGCGGAGTAGTTGGTCAGAGCGGTGACCACGGTGGCTCTCCAGGAGTCAACATTGGGGGTGTAGTTGAAGGCCCAGGTCACAGCGTACTTACCGGAGGACAGCAGAGCGTTGCCGTCAACGATGAACTTGTTGGTGGAGGCGGGGCAGTTCTTGAAGGGAACAGCGCCGAGCTGCTCAACATAGACAGCGGAAGCTTCCTCGTCGGAAACCAGCCATACCAGGAAGTCGATGGCAGCCTGCTGATCGGCCTCGGAGGCCTTGGCGTTGATCGCCCAGCAGTTCTCGGTGCCGGAGCACAGAGCGGCATTGGCTTCGCCATCAGCGCCGCAGTAGATGGGGATCATAGCAAGCTGGTCGTCGGTCATGCCGGCTTCCTTCAGACTTGCGTACTCCCAAGTGCCGTTCTGGTAGAACACAGCCTTGCCCTCGGTGAACTCAGCTCTGGACTCGTCACCGGTCTTGGTGGACAGCTCGGTGCCGGCGCAGGTGGAGTTGTTGATGTACAAATCCCAAATGTTCTTAAAGTTATCCATGTAGGTGCCCTTGATGGTAGCGGGAGCAGAGGTGACGTTGTCAGCCTTGAACTCGTAGTACAGGGGCATATTGGCCAGGTGGCCGGAGAAACGCCAGGGCTTGGCAACAATCTCTTTTCGAATACACCGACGACGCAAATCAAGCTTGTACTG
>CAZAOL010000083.1:0-7235 GCA_964486785.1 uncultured Oscillospiraceae bacterium | reverse complement strand
GACAAGGCTCGAAAGTACATTCGTGTTCAGTTCTCCGTTGGCGAGAAGATGTTCACAATGGAAACTGCATTTGTACAAGGTTTCCTCACTCTGAAATAAGAAAAAGGGGGGCTGTCTCACTAAAAAGCGAGGCAACTCCCTGAAACACAAAACCCGGCTTGGTACAAAGGACTGTACAAAAGCCGGGTTTTGCATTCCCTATATTTTTAGGGCTGCCTCATTAGTGAGACAGCCCCTTGTTTATTTGTAATCATTATCCGTTTTTCCGCAGCCGGGGCAGTCGGAGCAGCTCCCGGAGCAGTTTCCGGAGCAGCTCCCGCTGTCCGGACAGCCGATACATTTCTTACCTTTCTTTTTGGAATAGCGGATATAGAATATCGCCAGCCCAATAATCACGGCAATCACCGCGAGGATAAGAATATCAATCAGTTTCATAGGCTATCATTTCCCGCTCAGCGCGTACTCAGCCGCCAAATTCTTGTTGGTTTTCTTGATCATGCAGGCAATCACAACACCGATTGCAACCACCACAGCCAGACCAATCAGGGCGGCCGCGATATTCAGCGAAGCAGGTGCGGTGATCAGTGTGCCCACGGTGTAAACCAGATAAGCAACTACATAACCGGTAGCGAACTGGAGAGCGATTCCGCCCCAGAACCACTTGCGGTCCTTAATCTCAGAGTTCATGGCACCCAGAGCCGCGAAACAGGGAGGAGTGAATAGGTTGAACATCAGGTAAGCAAGAGCAGCCACCTTGGTCATGCCAACCATGGCAGCGGCGACCTCGTTGCCGGAGCCGACCATTTCCAAATCGTCATTGATGGCAAAGCCGTAGCACACCGCCAGCGTGCCCACCACATTTTCCTTCGCGATAAAGCCGGTGACGGCGGCGGCAGCGAGCTGCCATGCGGTGATGCCGACGATGGGCACCAGCAGCACAGCCACGGGGTTGGCGATGGATGCCAAAATGGAAGTGTTCTCCATGCCTTCCTCCACAAGCTGGAAGTGCCAGTCAAACGACTGCATGATAAAGACCACCGCGTTGCACACCAAAATGATGGTACCGGCCTTGACGATGTACGCCCAGCCACGGCTGCACATATCCATGACCGCCCGCTTCAGGGAGGGGACTTTATACTCGGGCAGCTCGATGATGAAGAAGGATTTGCGGTTCTTATGTCCCGCGATCTTGTTCACCAGCAGCGCGCCCAGCAAGATCAGGGCAATGCCCACAAAGTACATCAGTGTGCCCACCCAGGAAGCCTCGTCGAAGAACGCGCCGGCAAACAGGGCGATAACGGGCAGCTTCGCGCCGCAGGGCATGAAGGGGGTCAGCATGGCAGTCGCGTTGCGCTCACGCTCGTTGCGGATGGTGCGGGCAGCCATAACGCCGGGAATGGCGCAGCCCGTGCCGATGATAAAGGGAATGACAGACTTGCCGGACAGACCGACCTTCTTGAAGATGGGGTCCAGAACCACGGTGGCGCGAGCCATGTAGCCGCAGTCCTCCAGCAGGGAGATCAGGAAGTACATGACCATGACCAGCGGCAGGAAGCCAACCACCGCGCTGACACCGCCGATGATGCCTTCGGTCAGCAGGGCGGACAGGAAGGGGTTCGCGCCCTCCAGCAGACCGGCGACCCATTCCTTGAACATATCAATCAGAGTCACCAGACCGGGAATCACGGTGCCGTTCTCAAACTCATAGCCGTTGGCCAGCCATTCGCCCACCCACGCCTGAGAAATCTGGAACACAAGGAACATAACCGCCGCGAAAATGGGAAGTCCTACCAGCGGGTGCGTCAGCACCGCGTCGATCTTATCTTGGAAATTCTTATCCTTGGTCAGAACCTTACGGCTCTCGATTTTGGAAACCAGCTTGTTGACGAAGGCAAACCTTTTGCGGTCGGCGGACTCAACGGCTGCCTTGTCGGTCAGGTCTATATTCCCCTGACTGTATGGAGCAGTCTGAGTCTTGCCCTTCAGCGCGACGGCAGCTTCAACCACCTGCGCCAAATCGCCGTGCTGGGAATCTGTGGAAACCGTTTCCACCACAGGACAGCACAGCATCTCGCTAAGCAGCTTGGTGTCGATAACGGTTTTCTTTTTCTCGTTGATATCGGCCTTATTCAGCGCGACTACCACAGGGATGCCCAGCTCCAGAAGCTGGGTAGTGAAGAACAGGCTGCGGCTCAAATTGGTGGCGTCCACGATGTTAATAATGGCATCGGGATGCTCATTCTTAACATAGCCGCTGGTGATGCTTTCTTCTGAGGTGAAGGGCGACATGGAGTAGGCACCGGGAAGGTCTACAGCAATCAGCTCCTGATTACCCGCGAAGGCCTTCTTGATGGGGGCCTCTTTTTTGTCCACGGTAACGCCGGCCCAGTTGCCGACCTTCTCATTACGACCGGTCAGCGCGTTGTACATGGTGGTTTTACCGCTGTTGGGATTGCCCGCGAAAGCAATTCTCATATTGGATTCCTCCTTGTTTGTTTCATAACTCTAACAGCATAAGCTGAAAAACACAAAGGTGAGTTAGGCGCGGCTAACTGCAAAGCAAAAGATAATCGGCCGGTTATTCTCCCGGCCAGAAAATCAACCAACGATGATTGCCTGCGCCAACTGATCGTCAATATTGTATCTTCCGTCCTTGATGGATACGGTGCAGCCGCCCCTTCTGCGGGCAACCACCGTAATCGGCTCGCCGCTGTAGCAGCCCAGAGAAAACAAAAACGCATTGAGCTCATCGTCATCGGTTTCAATTCGCTCAATGATGTACTCCTTGCCTTCCTGCGCGTCTAATAAATTCATATGTACCACCTGACTTGAAAATTAAAAAAACAATTGACAATCGGGGACTGCTATGCCATGGGCGTTAGCAGTCGCTAACTACCATATAATAGCTCTAACCCCAGCATTTGTCAAGACCTTTTCTGCATTTTTTATAAAAACATTCTTCAAAAGACATGGGGGATTGCCACGCTTGCTATGCAAGCTCGCAATGACTGGCTTCCCCGGTGTTGCGCGCCACCTCCCGTGAGAGGGGAGGCGATGGCTCCCCCCGGCTTCGTTTTCAACGAAGCCACCCCCCTCGCAAGCGCGGGGGGCAAGGGTGCGGGGGGCAAGGGGGACCCGCGTCCCAGACGGGTCTTGCCGTGAGCAGCTTCGCTGATGGACCGTCGAGGACGCCGGTCTACAAGGGTTCTTTCATAACAATGACAGCAGGGGTTCGCGTTGCTGTCAAAAATACAGTTCGTCGGCGAGGTTTCCGTGGACATACAGGCACACTGCCTTACGCATCATCGCTTCTGTAACTCCGAAGCGTTCTGCCAGATCCCAGATCTGCGTGTGTCCCTCTGCGATGGCATCATCCAACTGCTCCACGGGAATCAGACGCAGGATCGCCCATTTATCCGCACGGTTTTCGTGTCTGCGGCGGCAATCGACCGCCGCGTAAATGTTGTAAAAGCTGCCGGTAACACAATGCCCCAGCTCGTGGCTCAGGTGCACCCGCTCCTGCACCCCGCCGTCCTTTACTCCGGGGTCCATACCGATGAAGCAGCTCCCGTCTGAGTTCATCACGGACATAGAGCCGTTGGCGGGCATGGGATAGTCCAGCACCGCTATTTGCTTTTGCTTTGCCAAATCATAGAGCGCCGGTACTTCGTACATACTTACTCCTTCTTCTGCTCCCGCTGCTTCACATAGGCGGCGAACCGCCGCACCTCCTCGTACATCTCGTCGGTGATTTCACCGTCGCCGCCGAAAAGCGCAAACTTAATATCCTCATCGGACACACTCCGGTCTTTCGGCAGGGTGTCCGCACCTTCATTTCCGTAAACAGCGTCTAACGAGACGCCTAAGGCAGCAGCCAGCTTCTGGGCATTGGGCTTGGAAATATCCTTGCTGCGTCCCATCTTCAGCTCCGACATGGTCGCCCGGGGCACGCCGGCGGTGCTGCACAGCTCGGTCATGTTTCTGAAGCCCCGTTCCTTTGCCAACCGTTCGATGTGTTCATATAAGTTGCCCATAAATGCCACCTCAATCGCGCAGAGTATAAAATTACGGAATTCTGAAAATAGGGGTTGACAATTACGGAAATCTGTAATATTATATCCCCATAATTACAGCGAACCGTAAATACATCCGCTTTCTAAGAGGATTATATTACAATTCGCTGTAAAAGTCAATCATTATTTTAAGGAGTGATTATCATGGGAAAGCATACTGCTTTTAGCACAGCAGTTAAGAAAGCACTGATCGATCGGGGTAAGACAGGCGCGTGGCTGGTGACACAGGCGGTCTGCCGGATCGTGCAGCTTAGCGAGGCGGTCTGACTGTGCGGATACCACAGTGCTACGACCCGGTTTATCAGGAGGAGCGGCGTCAGCGGGACTGGGACGCGCGGATGCGGCGGCTTAGCAAATGCGTAGGCTGCGATCAGCCCTTGGTGTTTGTGCCATTTGTAGACCTGATGCCCTTTGGGCTGGACAAAAAGCTGTGCGAGGAATGTTTTTTCCGCCATAGCCGTGTAACAGAGGAGGAATGATGAATGAAGCAAGCAGAAGAAAACCGCATGGGCTGTTCCCAGCCCTGTGAGCGCGATCCGGGCTGCCGCCGGTGCAGGTGGCTGGCACGGTACTACTCCCGACAGCGTTGGATCAACGCCTACGCCCGCAAGGCCGGTATGGAGGAGACGGTATTTCGCTACCGGCATCCGGTGGAAGAGCAACGCTACCAAAAGCTGGGGCCCTGCGGGGACTGTCCTGTGGGACGGATCTGCGATACACCCTGCCCGGAATACATACAGTGGTGGGACGGGAAAATGGCAGCCATTCGAAAATCGCTGCAAAAACAGGAGGTATAAGGTATGGAAAAATGGAAGGACCGCACGGTGGACAAGCTGAAGGATTATCCCTTGCAAAAGGCAGCGATGGAGAGCATCCCTTTGGAGCTGAAGCGTTTGGAGCTGGAAAGCACCGCCATCCGCACCGCCGCCACAGACGGCGTGGCGGTAAAAACCGGCGGCGGACGGAATGACCGCATGATATGGAACATCATGCAGCGTCAGGCGTTGGAGCGAAATCTGGAGATGGCAAGGCAGTCGGTGGAATTTGTAGAGCGCGGCTTGGCGGCACTGCTGCCGGAGGAAATCGAAACGCTGGAGCGGATCTATATGCGTCCGGAGCGCAATGTGGTGGAGCAGCTCCGGGAGGAATGGGACATGGCAGAAAAGCGTTCGGTATACAAACGTCTGGATAAGATGCTCTACCGGCTTACGCTGGCTATGTACGGCATGGAGGCCTCCTGACAGCGGCATCGTTTACAGTAATTTCACAGCCTGTTCCTTTTCAAATACTTTACAACCCATCAAAAATCTATTATAATCAAAGAAAACAGCTTCAGGAGACTGGTTATGAGCAAAAAAAGCAAGAAAATTGTATATTGGCTCACAGTTGGTATTTTGGCCGCTGTCATCGTGGTCTGTGCCTGCCTGATTGGCCATAAGCTGATCAGCGATGCCCGCAACAAGCAGCAATACGACCAATTGGGAAGCCTGAAGGATTCTGCCGGTACCCAGGATACCCGGCCTTCGATCCCGGATACCGTTACCGTCCCGTCTACGGAAGACGCGGAGCAGGTCACCTTGCCCAGCGATCCGGAGCTGTCCGACGGGGACGGTATGATCATGGAATACAAGCTCCTCTATGAAATTAACAACGATATGGTGGGCTGGATCCAAATCGACGGCACGGATATCGACTATCCGGTGGTGCAGTCGCCCTACAAAGCCAATTTCTATCTCCGCCGCAACTTCTATAAGAAAAGCGCGACCTGCGGTACGATCTATGTCCGGGAGGCTTGCGATGTAAATAAGCCCTCCGACAATGTGACCATCTACGGACACAATATGAGCAACGGAACGATGTTCGCCGATCTCCATTTGTATGAGGATCAGAGCTTTTGGGAAGAAAACCGCTACATCAAATTCGATACGCTGTATGAGTATCATACCTACGAAATCTTTGCCGTATTTATCAGTACGGCGGATTTGAGTGTGGGCTTCAGCTATCACACCTTTGATGACGCACTCAGCGAAAACCATTACGATTCCTTTGTCGCGCAATGTAAGGAGCTGGCACTGTACGATACCGGCATCACGCCCCAGTACGGAGAGAAGCTGATCACCCTGTCTACCTGCGACAAATCCATCGAGGACGGCCGTTTTGTGGTGGTCGCCCGGCGAGTCATATAAACGATCCCGCATCATGCCAGCCGTTTATGGCGCATGATGCGGGTGTTTCTTGTGTGAATATGTGGGATGTCAGAGATGCCGTGTGCTTGTGGATTGGAAACGCTTAAAGTATACCAATCGTTACTCAAGCCCAATGCAGTTCATAGTAGTACCAATAATCTGTGATCTCCTTTATGTAACACCAGTCAGTACCGTTATTGGGCTTTCCGAAATACATACCGTCATCAGCTTCGTATTTATTGCTTTTAATTTTATCTAAGTCGTTTCCGTTGTAAAAATCAGGAAGCAATATTTCGTTATTCATTGTATAGTAATAGCCGTAGTATACTCCACCAATGCTAAGCCCTGTAGTTTCGTAGTTAAAAAATTCTGCTTCCTCGTCTGATGAAAGCAAATCCATATTCTCTATAACGTAATTTGATACTTCATCATATTTCTTATTGGACACAGACATTCCACCACAAGCAGATATTGAAATAACAAGGGAAAACAGAATAAAAGCAGTACACGATCTTTTCATTTTACATTCTCCTTTGTGGTATTGATGGAGGAAATGAGCATAACACGATTGCTTGTGCAATCGAGAGTCTGTCAAAAAAGTGATATGTCATTCCGAGCGAGCGGAGCGAGTCGAGGAATCCGTATCTAAAAAGTTCGATTTTCTAATGAAATAGTAACATTTTCAGGAACGGATTGCCAGCTATGCACTAAGAATCCGTAAGCGGCTGCGCCGCAACGGCTTCTAAGACGTCGGGCTGCGCCCTCCTCGCAATGACAGGGTTTTTCTACAGTCTGATATGCCGAAGGCATATATCACCCACCGAAGGTGGATATCATATCGAAGATATATCACCCGTTCCGACAGGAACGGATATCATTGTAAAAAACCTCTTTTGTCAGGTAGACAAAAGAGGTTTTTTACATGGTGGACGATATAGGACTCGAACCTATGACCTTCCGCACGTCAAGCGGATGC
>CAZAOL010000082.1:0-7296 GCA_964486785.1 uncultured Oscillospiraceae bacterium | reverse complement strand
ATGAAAGCTTGAGATTTAACAAGCTAGTCACATCCGCCTACGGGACGATGTGGGCAGCGTCCCCTCCAAGTTGCAATCTGCCTGTTTATGTGCTACAATATCCTCACGAAAGCGAGGGATTTGTATGGTAAAGTTACTTTTTGTGTGCCACGGGAATATTTGCAGAAGTCCCATGGCGGAGTTTATTATGAAGGATTTGGTGGAAAAGGCGGGGGTTTCTCACGGGTTTGAGATTGCGTCTGCCGCGGTGAGCACAGAGGAGCTGGGAAATCCGGTATATCCGCCTGCCCGGCGGGAGCTTCAAAAGCATGGCATTGACTGCGCGGGAAAAACTGCCCGGCAGGTGACGGCGGCGGATTTTGACCGTTATGACCGGATTTACTACATGGACGAAAGCAACGCCCGGCGGCTGGCACGGATGCTGCCGGCAGACCCGGACAAAATCCGCCCGCTGCTTCACCGGGATGTGGCGGATCCCTGGTATACCGGGGATTTCCGGCAGACCTGGGAGGATATTCTTGCCGGCTGCAAGGCGGTTTTGGAGGAGCTGGCATGATCGACCGGCAGACGCTGGAGCGGCGGCTGGCGGAGTTTCCGCTGTACGCTTTTGAGTGGATCGACCCCAAAAGGCTGGAATTCAGCGAGAAGGTTCGCTGGATCTGCCGGGAGGAATGTCCCCGGTACGGACAAAGCTGGTCTTGCCCGCCCGCGGTGGGGACAGTGGAACAGTGCGCCCAACGGTGTCGGGCGTATGTATCCTGTTTGATGATCGTCACGGCACGGGAGGAGGGAATGGATCCGGCAGAGCATGAAGCCGTCACCAAGGCGGTAGAGAAGCTCCTTCAGGAGCTGGGGGCGAACCCGTATACGCTGTCGGCGCAGTCCTGCGGGGAATGTGCGCGGTGCGCTTACTTAGAAGGGCAAAGCTGTCGTTTTCCTGACAAAATGCGGCCTTGCGTGGAGGGACATGGAATCCTTGTGACGCCGCTTTTGGAACGGTGCGGCGGAGGAGAATTGTGGCTTTCGCTGCTGTTTTATAATGAATAACGCGCCGGAGGATTATCTCCGGCGCGTTATAGAGTGTCGAAAAACCTCTGGCGCGGGAGCACCCTTGCCTTCCCCCGGGGGGAAGGCGATGGGGCTTCGCTTGCTCAGGATGACAGGGTTTTATTTAGCGGGAGCATGGAGTCGGTGGTGATTTTGTCGCAGGGCGTGGGCAAGCTGCTTGGAATCATGGACACGGTAGGGGAGAAGGATGCCGGACAGTCCGATTCGGGGGTCATCAGCCCGATGGATGTCGCCGCCGGAGGTGAGAATCATTCCGCTCTGGGCGGCATTGCGGGCGGCTTCGTTGGCTTGCGGGGAATTGGCGGCGTTATATACCTCAATGCCGTCCAAAGGCTCAAGCTGCAGCGGAGTTTCCGCAGGGGCATAACGGTAGGGGTGGGCTTGGATCACCAGTCCGCCCCACTGGTGTACCCGCCGGGAGAAATCCGCAACCGTTAGCTTCGGTATATCTGGGTTGGACAGGAGAAAATCAAGGTCTATGCCGTAGCACAGAAATTCCCGCCCCTCACAGGCGTGTTCGATTCCAAAGATCACATCCATGTCCAAAGGCTTTGCGGCTGCCTTGGCTTGCAGAAAAGCATCATAGTAGATCCGCATTTGCGCTGCCCATGGAAGGGTGGTATCCACGGCGGTATTGCCAAGGACGAAATGATCTGTCAGCACCAGCCCGGCATAGCCTGCCGCGTGGTACGCCCGCACAAGCTCGGCGGCACTGCTTTGGGCGCAGCGGCTGCACTGGGCGCAATGGCAATGGGTTTCATACAGATATGACATGGTCAAATCTCCTGTTTTTTCTAAATCATACCCCAAGGCAGGGGTCGATGCAAGGGGGGACAGGAAAAATCCTTTCTTAGATATGGAATTTTTGTTAAGAGAATACAAATTTGGGCTTGCGTTTCTTTTAATTCAATGATACAATGACTATGACAATGCAGGAGCTTGGGCTGGTGACCTGAGCAACTGCCGATTCGGGGCCCCAGAGGGGTCTTATAACTTCGTTTATTATTTTATTAGGAGGAATTACAATGAACAAGAACACCAAGCGGCTGATCAGCGTGCTGATTTGCCTGGCCATGGCTCTGGCTGTCCTGCCCATGGTCGTTTCCGCGGCTGGCACCACCACCGTGTACTACTACAATGTCAATAATTGGAACACTGTCAAGATCCACTACTGGGATAGCCCCACCAATGGTTCTACCAGTTGGCCCGGCAATGACATGACCGATCTGGGCAATGGCTATTGGAGCTATGAGGTTCCGTCTGATGTGGCGGGTCTTCTGTTTACTGCCAGCTCCTCTGGCCCTCAGACTTCCGACCTGAGGGTTCCTACCGATGGCAAGAATTGCTATGCCGGTTCTGAGTGGGTCGAATATACCGGCGGTCAGATCGAGATCGTTGTCAACTACTATGTGGCTGGCGTTGCGACTCTGTGCGGCTCCGCATGGGAAGCCGGCGATGCCAACAACATTATGACTGAGGTCGATGGCGTTTACGTAAAGAGCTACACCGATGTGGCTGCCGGCGACTACGAGTTGAAGGTCACCGACGGCACTTGGTCTAATTCCTGGGGTGACGGTTCCTCCAACGTTGTGTTCACTGTTGAGGCTGAGTCCACTGTTACTGTTACCTTTAATCCCGCAGATGGCTCTGTTAAGGTAGATGTTGTGGTCGAATCCGACGACGTTCAGATTCCCGACGACACTCAGGATCCCGATGACACTCAGGATCCCGACGACACTCAGGATCCCGATGACACTCAGGATCCCGACGACACCCAGGATTCCGTGAATCCTCCTGCTGAGACCAACGACGAGTACCGTGTGGTCGGCAGCACTGAGTGGCTGGGCAACTGGAATCCCGCCAACGCTGTTGGCCTGATGACCGAAACCGACACCGGTATCTACGAAATCACTTTCGAGAATGTTGCTGTTGGTGACTATGAGTTCAAGGTCGCCAAGAACGGCACATGGGCCGAGAACTGGGGCAATGACGGCTTCAACGGCGGCAATGTTGCGCTGAATGTTACCGTCGCCGGCGATGTCACCATCGTCTTCGACGCCAACACCGGTGTTATCAGCTACCAGACCGCTTCCTCCGATGAGACCGTTTCCGGCGGCGACAATACCGACAACGGCACTACCGATGACGGCACTACCGATGACGGTGCTGCTGACAACGGTGCCACCGATGACGAGTATGTCGACGATACCCCCGATACCGCTATTGTTACCGCGATTGTTCCCGCTGACTGGACCAATCCCTGCATCTGGGCGTGGGGCGCTGATGGCGATGTCTATGAGAACTGGCCCGGCGAGCCCATGACCAAGGACGGCGATGTGTTCACCGCTGTAATTCCTAGTTGGGCTGACAACATTATAATCAACAACGGTGCCGCTGAGGGCGCGATTCAGACTGCTGATTTGGCCATTACTGCCGGCAAGGATGTTACTGTTACTGTGACCGTTTCCGATTCCGGTGTGGATGCTAAGGTTACCTATGCTGATGGCTCCAAGCCTGTTACTCCTTCTGTGGATGTCAGCGGCGAATACCGCGTGGCCGGCACTCTGGTGGGTACTTGGGATCCTGACAACGCTGCCGGTCTGATGACCGAGACCGACTCCGGTGTTTACGAAATCACCATCAAGGATGTTGCTGTTGGTGAGTACGAGTTCAAGATCACCAAGAACGGCTCTTGGGACGAGAACTGGGGCAAGGACGGTGCCAATACCGATAACATTGTTCTGAATGTCACCGTTGCCGGTGATGTCACCATCGTGTTCGACGCTAACAGAGCTGCTATCAGCTACAAGACCGCTGCTTCTGACGAGTTCATTCCCGTAACCGGTGATATGGGCATCGTTGCTGTGTGCGCTGCTCTCCTGGCCGCTTCCGCCGGTCTGGTTTGCGTAGTCAGCAAGAAGAAGGAGTTCTAATTCCTAATAATCATAACCGCCCTACTTCGGTAGGGCGGTTTTTCTGCGCAAAATGGACTTCAAAACGTCAATCCGGTTGCGGGAAATTTTGCCTATGGAGCAGGAAAAAGGATTGATTATTTCTGGAAATGTGGTATCATTAAACTGTATTGCTATGCGCCATAGGCGCGGAAATGATTTTTGTATAGGTAAGGAGTTTGAAATGATTACCATTAACAATCTCGGTATGCAGTTCGGCGGACAGTGGCTGTTTCAGCACGTGGATCTGCAGTTCCTTCCCGGAAACTGCTATGGCATCATCGGTGCCAACGGCGCGGGTAAGTCCACCTTCCTGCGGCTGCTCACCGGTGAACTGGAGTCCACCACCGGCAATATCTCCATCGATCCGGATAAGCGTGTGTCGGTGTTGAAGCAGAATCAAAACGCCTACGACGATTACACCGTTATGGATACCGTTATTATGGGCAACCAGCATCTGTACGATGTGATGAAGGAGAAGGACACCATCTATGAAAAGCCGGATTTCTCCGATGAGGACGGTCTGCGCGCGGCGGATCTGGAGGCGGAATTCGCGGAGCTGGGCGGCTGGGAGGCGGAGTCCGACGCGTCCCGTTTGCTGCAAGGTCTGGGCATCGGCACAGAGCTGCACTATGATATAATGGCTACGGTAGACCCCCGGCTGAAGGTGAAGGTTTTGCTGGCGCAGGCTTTGTTCGGTGAGCCGGACATCGTCATGCTGGACGAGCCCACCAACAACCTGGATATTGAAGCAATTAACTGGCTGGAGGATTTCCTGCTGGATTTCAGCGGCATGGTGATCGCTGTGTCCCATGACCGTCACTTCCTCAATACCGTCTGCACCCACACCGTAGATATCGACTATGGCAAGATCAAGATGTATGTTGGCAACTATGACTTCTGGTACGAATCCTCGCAGATGGTTCAGGCTATGCTCCGCAACAAGAACAAGCGCAATCAGGAGAAGATCGAGGAGCTGCAATTGTTTATCCAGCGGTTCTCTGCCAATAAGTCCAAGGCAAAGCAGGCCACTGCCCGCCGGAAGCTCTTGGATAAGCTGACGGTGGAGGAAATGCCTTGCTCCACCCGCCGGTATCCCTTCGTGGGCTTTATGCCGGAGCGGGAGCTGGGCAAGGATATTCTGACGGTGAAGGATGTGTCCCTGACGGTCGATGGCGTGAAGCTGCTGGACAAGGTCTATTTCTCCGTGGGCAAGAATGATAAAATCGCCTTTGTGGGTGAAAATGAGCTGGCGCAGACCGCGCTGTTCCAGATCCTCATGGGGGAGATCGAGCCGGACGAGGGCTCTGTGAAGTGGGGCATTTCCACCATCCGCAGCTACCTGCCCAAGGATAATTCCGCCTACTTTGAGGGCAACAAGATGGAGCTGGTGGACTGGCTGCGTCAGTACTCCCTGAAAAAGGACGATGTGTATCTGCGGGGCTTCTTGGGACGGATGCTGTTCAGCAATGAGGACGTTTTCAAGAGCGTAGAGGTGCTGTCCGGCGGAGAGAAGGTTCGGTGTATGCTGTCGAAGATGATGCTCTCCGGTGCCAATGTGGTGCTGCTGGATCAGCCCACCAACCATTTGGATATGGAGTCCATTCAGGCGGTGAACAAGGGCTTGGAGGCTTTCAACGGCGTTGTGCTGCTGGCCTCCCACGACCATGAGATGCTGACCTCTACCTGTAACCGGGTGATCGCGTTCCAGCCCGACGGTACGATTCTCGACCGTTACGGCAATTACGATGATTACCTTGCATGGATGGCAGAGCGTAAAAGTCAGGAGTGAAAATATGGAAAAGATTTTAGATATCATTACCGGAAAAATGCAGCAGGCGTTTGCGGACGCGGGCTTCGATCCGGCGTTCGGACGGGTGACGGTATCCAACCGTCCCGACCTGTGCGAATATCAGTGCAACGGCGCGCTGTCCGCCGCTAAGCAGTATAAATGCGCCCCCATTGCCATTGCCAACGCGGTGGTGGAGAAGCTGGATCGCAACGACTACGATTTGGTGGAGGCGGTGATGCCCGGCTTCATCAATCTGAAGCTGTCCGGGGCGTTTCTTGCAAGTTATTTGGAGCAGATGCGTACTGCCGAGGATTTTGGCGTAAAGAAAATCGGTGACGGAAAGACCATCGTAGTGGACTACGGCGGTGCCAATGTTGCCAAGCCCCTGCACATCGGTCATCTGCGTCCGGCCATTATTGGCGAGAGCATGAAGCGGCTGTATGCGTTTTTTGGCTACGACGCCATTGGCGATGTGCATTTGGGCGACTGGGGTCTGCAGATGGGTCTGATCATTGCGGAGCTGCAGGAACGGCAGCCGGAGCTTAGTTATTTTGATCCGGATTATACCGGGGAATATCCTGCGGAAGCTCCCTTTACCCTGTCTGAATTGGAGGAGATCTATCCGACCGCTTCCGCGAAGAAGGTGGATCCGGATTTCTCCTTGCGTGCCCATACCGCTACCTATGAGCTGCAACAGGGTCGCCGTGGCTATCGGGCGATTTGGGAGCATATCATGCGAATCTCCTTGGCGGATCTGCACCGGGTATACGACAGTCTGGATGTCCACTTTGAAAAGTGGCTGGGCGAAAGCGATGCCGATCCCTATATCCCCGCCATGGTGGAGGATTTCAAGGCCAAGGGTTTGGCGGTTATGAGCGAGGGCGCATTGGTGGTTCCCGTGGCAGAGGAGGGGGATAAGAAGGAAATGCCCCCCTGTATTCTGCTTAAGTCCGATGGCTCTGCCATTTATGCCACCACGGATCTGGCGACCATGGTCCAGCGGATGCAGGACTGGCAGCCGGACAAGATGCTCTATGTCACCGATAAGCGGCAAAATCTCCATTTTGAGCAGGTGTTCCGTGCCGCGAGAAAGGCGGGGATCGTCACTCCTGAAACGGAGCTGGAGCACATCGGCTTCGGCACTATGAACGGCAAGGACGGCAAGCCCTTCAAGACCCGTGACGGCGGCGTTCTGCGGCTGGAGCAGCTTGTGGCGGATATGACAGATTTTGTCCGCTCCAAGGTGGTGGAGAATAAGATCGTGGACGAGAGTGAAGTGGAGGCAACCACCCAAAAGATCGCCTTGGCTGCCCTGAAATACGGCGATTTGAGCAATCAGCCCACTAAGGACTACAATTTTGATCTGGAGCGGTTTGCTGCCTTTGAGGGCAATACCGGCCCGTATATCCTTTATACCATCGTGCGGATCAAGAGCATTTTGGCACGCTTCGGTGCGTGGGAGCAGCTTCCCATCCAGCAGCCTGC